>CAMNCZ010000221.1 GCA_946534775.1 uncultured Eubacteriaceae bacterium | reverse complement strand
CAAAATTGTAATATTAACCTCTTTACATTTTATAAAATTTTTTATATAATTATATACAAGGATAAACAGTCTGTATATCCCAAGATACATACTTGCATTTTGGGTGACGAAAAGTATTTAGGTGGTGATTATATGAAAATGGAAAAACTGAATGATTACCAGATAAGGTTTCTTCTTTCAAGACAGGATCTTAAAGACAGAAATATAACTTTCGGAGATTTATTCCGTCACTCGGATAAGCTGCAGGGGCTTGTACGCGAAATAATGAAACTTGCTTCGGAAAGGATCAACTTTAATGTGACCGAAAACCCCGTTATGGTAGAGGCTCGTCCCCACCCCGAGGGTATGGTGCTTATAGTATCGCGTACACCCGAGAAAACCGACAATCTTATAACAGATGAATATAAAAGGCATCTTGCTAATTTGTACAATGATTTTATCGACCGCAAACTATTTGAAGCCCCCGCGGGACTGCCGTTTGACGATCTTGACAGGCACAATGCCGAAAAAGACACTGTCGGCCTTGTTTTTGCGTTTGATGACATTTCCAAGCTTATTGCAGCCTGTGGGCTATGCGCCGATATGTACAGCGGCAGCAGTATGCTCTGCAAGCTTAAAGACGAATACTATCTGGTACTCAATTGCGGTTCTTCGACATTCAATCCCTCCGTTTCCGCCTGCCTTGCGGAATACGGCGAGTTAAAACACAAACTTGACGGCAAAGCATATCTTCTGCCGGAATACGGCGATGTAATAATTGAAAAAAACGCAATTACTTCACTTGCAAATTGTTAAACAAAAAAAACCGGCCAAAAGCCGGTTTTAATTTTATAAACAATATATAAAAAATCGGGGTGACAGGATTTGAACCTGCGACCTCAGCGTCCCGAACGCTGCGCGCTACCAAACTACGCTACACCCCGATAACAAAACAATTATACTACTTAAAAAGAAAATAGTCAATACTTTTTTTTAAAAACCTAAAAATTTATCAATTACAGATTAATATTTTAATTAAATATTTCATTTTCTAATCAAATTTTAATGTAAGGCTAATTATTTCTTAAAATTCTTATTTTATAATATAATAAGATAAAAAAGTTATACATTATATATTCATTTTTGATGTATTCATTTTTGAAAGGAAGGTAAATATGGATAAAAAATATAAAGTACTTATAGTAGAAGACGAGGTAAAACTGGCACGTTTTGTGGAGCTTGAACTTAAACACGAGGGATATGATGTTGTTATAGCAAACGACGGTCGAACGGGACTTGATATGTATTTTTCCGAAAAGCCCGATATAATCCTGCTTGACCTTATGCTGCCGCAGCTTAGCGGCATAGAGGTATGTCGCCGCATACGCAAGGAATCCGATGTGCCGATCATAATGATAACAGCCAAAGGCGAGGTAATGGATACGGTAACGGGCCTTGACAGCGGCGCAAACGATTATATAACAAAACCGTTTGCCATTGAAGAGGTTTTTGCAAGAATGCGTGTTGCTCTAAGAATAATCAATCAGGAAAAACGTGAACGCGATGAAAATGTGCTTTCGATAAAGGGGCTTACAATAGACAAATCTTCGCGCACGGTCAAATTCAACGATAATGTCATAGAACTTACAAAACGCGAATATGACTTACTTTTATACCTTGTAACAAACAAAAACATTGTTATTACACGCGATCAGATACTCAACAAAGTATGGGGATATGATTATATAGGCGAAACAAATGTTGTTGATGTTTACATAAGATATCTCCGTACCAAGATAGATGACAAATACGATGTTAAAATAATATACACTATCAGGGGTGTGGGATATTATGCAAAAGACGAATGATAATGACATCACCGATAAAAACGAAGAAAACAAAACCGCAAAAAGAAAAAAGGAAAACCGAATAAAGGCATTTTATAATAAAATGTCAATAAAAAACAAGATAGCGCTCGTTTATTCAACGGTATTTATACTTATAATATTTCTGGTATCCTGTTTTATTGTTGTAAACAGCATTATCTACTACCGCAAGCTTTCCGAAAGCGAGATAGAGGATGTGCTTGACTCTATGGAGGACTATGTTCTTTCGGGCGGCAGTCTTTTCCCCGATGCCGTCAACGAGCAGGTGAAAAACCCGTATATCGAAATAAGGATAATGGAACTGCGCAACAATCAGCTTGCATATCCCGATACACGCGGGAAAACACCTCCAACTATGCGCCCCGGCGGCAAAAACGGCAGCAATCAATCAGACAATAACGGTAACACGCAGGACACACCGTCCGAAAACGATGAAAATATGCCTCCCTCTCCCCCGGATAGCGGAAACAACGGCCAGGGGAACCGTCCGAGAGGGCCGAGAGAGCCGCGTAACGACAAATTCGGCAATGCCCCGTTTGAGCAGCACGATCCGTCGTTTAAAATGGACAAGATAGGCGGCGATTCCTATTTGTATTCGGCAAGACTTGTCGAATATGACGGCAAAAAATATGTGATACGCGCATTTCGCATATATAATCACGAGCTGGAACTGATAAACAAAATGTGTATTTTGTTTATTTTTGAAAACATAATAGCTGTTATAATCGCCTTTGTTATCGGCCGCGCAATAAGCAGTAAAATGCTTAAACCGATACACCAGGTAGCGGACGCCGCAATAAAAATAAGCGAGGAGAATTTCGGCCAGCGTATTGAAGAGCCGGAGACCGATGATGAAATAAGGACGCTTGTACGCGCGTTCAACGATATGCTGAACCGTCTTCAGATATCATTTGAGCGTCAAAACCAGTTTATTTCCGACGTTTCGCACGAACTCAAGACCCCAATTTCGGTAATAAAGGGTTATACCGACCTGCTTTCGCGCTGGGGCAAAAACGACCCCGAGATATTGGATGAATCGATAGATTCGATAGCTGCGGAAAGCGAACACATGACAATGCTTATAAACCGCCTGCTTTTCTGGGCAAGAAACGATATAAACAGCACCATCAGCATATCGGAACTTTGCATAGAAGAACTGCTGGAAGAGATAAAAAAAGAAGCGGAAGTAATGCAGCTTCAGGCCGAAATAAGCATAGAGGGCAATGAAAGTACGCGCATAGACGGCGACTATCACCTTATCAAGCAGCTTATTTGGATATTTGTCGAAAATGCCGTTAAATATTCGGGCGAAAAGAACTGCGTTATAAAATTCAAGACCGAAGAAAACAACGGCCGCGCACTTTTACGCATCAAGGATAACGGCATAGGTATTAAAGAAGAAGACGTTAAAAACATTTTCGAGAGATTCTACCGCAGCGATAAATCCCGAAACAAGGAAATAAAGGGCTTTGGCCTCGGTCTTTCCATTGCCAAATGGATAGTTGATCATCACAACGGCAAAATAAGTGTTGAAAGCACATTTGGCGAAGGCACCGAATTTTTGCTTGATTTCCCGCTGAAAAATTAAATAATATCTACTGTTACGTTTTTTGTTACAATTTTATTAAAATTTTCGGCTTCTAATGATTTTAAAAGCAATTTATGATATAATCAGTGGTAGTATGCATTAATATG
>CAMNCZ010000220.1 GCA_946534775.1 uncultured Eubacteriaceae bacterium | reverse complement strand
TGCCGTGCCGTAGTCCTGTGTTATGCTGCCTACCGCCGAGCCGCCGTTTGTATCAAAGGTTATTGTATATTGGTTTATCTGCCAGTTTGCGGTATAAGCTTTATCTCCCATACTGCCTTTTGGGATAATGACAGACTTTGTCGGCTCGGTCTGTCCGTCATAAGTCCAGCCCGTAAAGGTGTAACCTGTTTTTGTCGGCTCTGCGAGGGTAATATCTTCGCTTTCAACATTGTAGCCTGCGGGGTTTGCCGCCGCATTTTCGCCGCCGTCAAGGTCATAGCTTATTGTATATCCGTCGGCTGTCCATTTTGCGTAAACGATAGTATCTTCGGTTATCGCCTTATCAAAATCAAACGCAGTTTCACAGTTTTCATCGCTGTACCAGCCGCCGAAGGTATATCCGGCTGCCACAGGCTGTTCGGGGCTTGCTGCCTTTTCGTTATACTCTACCGTCTGCGAAAAATTCTCGCCGTGACCTTTCATATTGAATGTAACGATTCTCGGAATAATTTTATAAATTGCCTTTATCGTGGTATCACCGCTTATAACAACGCTTTCGCCTGCCGCATAGCTTTTGCCGTTTATCTCCCATTTGTCAAAGGTTTTTCCTGTCGGTGCAGTAAAGGTGCAATCGGGGAGTGTATATTCTTTGCCCGAAGCATAACCGATACTATCCATAGTGCCCGAACCGCCGTTATTATCAAAAGAAACGGTAAACTTCGGAACAATAGTATTGTTTGCTATATTATCTGTCGTTGCGGCTGTATCGGTGTCTTTTATCATAAAATCTTTATTAAGTGTGATACTTTTCGCACCGTAGCTGTTTGCAAATATGCTGTCCGAAGTTTTTGTCCAGGAGAGCGAAACAGTACCGCCGGTGTTTGCATTTGCGCCCGTACCGATACCTTTTCCGTTACCACTCGAATTTGCGGTTATATTTCCGCCTGTAATGATTATAGTGCCTGCACCCGCTCCCCTTTTGCTATTATCGGTTGCACCGCCGCCGATACCTGCACCGTTAAGTACGCTTCCACTGCCTCTTGCATTTACCGTACCGCCGCTGATGGTTATATTGCCGCCGTCACATTTAACACCGCCGCCGATACCCGCACCGCCGTATAATCCGTTGCCGCCGACAGCCGTTATATTTCCGCCGAGTATTTTTATCGTACCGCCGTTGTACAGAAAAACTGAATCATTCGATCCCGAGCCGATACCTGCCGCTTTTTCACCGCCTGCTGCATTTATCGTACCGCCGTAGATAGTGATATTTCCGCCGTCGCTGCTCGTACCGCCGCCGATGCCTGCCGCCTCTTTACCGCCTGTTGCAGTAATATTTCCGCCGTATATAGATATACTGCCTGTTTCAGTAAATGTCCAACCATTTTGACAATAAGTGTATCCGCCGATACCCGAAAAATTATTATACTTGTAAGAAGTAACCTTGTTTCCGTAAGCATAAAGCGAGCCTGTGCCGTCCTGCTGAGCGTATATATTGAGAGTATTGCCTTTTAAGACCGTTATGCCTTTATCTGCGGTAAGTACGGCTCCGTCACAAAGGATAAGGTTTACAGTGCCGTTTATCGTTATTCTGTCGCTGACAGTCATATCATTGTTTACAACTATCCAGTTTGTATTGCCCGCAGTACCCCAAGATGTTTCGTTCGCAGCCATACTGAATGACGAACAGGTCTGTTCCGAATTGTTTTCGTCAACATATTTCACTTCTGCGGGAACAGTTCCGTCTGTTATCGAAAAATTCAAATCACTTTTATGCAAACTTGCCGCAGGGAAAGTGACTTCCCTTGAATATGTTTTATTATTGCTGTCTGTCACCTTGAAAGTTTTAGCCCCCGAAAGCTCCGTCGGTGTTATAAAATATCCGCTGAACTTCGCCACACCCGATTTTTCGCCTGTGCCTGCAATTTCGGGGGTATATACCGCATTTGCATATATACCGCTCACACCGTCAATAGTAAAGTCTGCCGTTGTATCAAGTGTGATATTTTTATCGTATATCGCACACGAAAAATTGTAGATATAGCCGCCGAGTACAAGTGTATTATTTGCATTTGCAAGGGATATACTTTCGCTTGTAAAACTCTTATTATTGAACTTGACTGTCGCCGTACCCGAACCGCTTAACTGTTCGCTTGTGTAAAGCACTGTTACCGCTGCCGTACCTATTCCCGCCTTATCAACCGTAATATCAGCTGTCGCCTTTCTTCCAAGCGGGAGGTCTATCTCCGCATTTTTTACAGTCTGCGTAAGAGAACTGTCATATATTGTAAAGCTAAATGTTCGGCTGCCGTAACTTGCAGTTGTCGGATCTATAGTGCCTGTGCAGTTTACTGCGGCAGAATCGCTTATAGCAACACTTCCGCCTGTATTTTGGCTATATCCTGAAACATTTCCATAGCCAATGTTTCCGTTTGCCTTTACCGTACCGCCCGAGATATCAATAGTCGGGCAGGTAAGTGTTCCACTTGTCGTATTCGCAAAAACATTACCACCAAGACCTATTGCGGCTGCACCGTCTTTTCCCGATGATGTAATATTTCCGCCCGTTATATTTATCGTTTTTACAGTACCGATGGTGCCGCCGCCGATACCCGATGCACAACAACCGCCCACTGCCGTAACGGTGCCGCCGTTTATTACGATATTGCCCGTGATATTATTGATGTAAGTATCAGTTCCGTAATTTTTATCACTTGTTGCACCGCTTAATTCGCTGCTGCCGATACCTGCCGCACCGCCTGCCGGAGTAAGATATTGATACCAGGAACCGCCCTGTGCATTTATTGTACCGCCATTTATGGTAATATCTCCAAGCCCCTGTGGATATAGTCTGCCAAGTGCTTTATCTGTATTGTCTCCGTTGCCGTTAGAGCCTATACCTGCGCCGCCGCCATAGTTTTTGCCGCCCGTTGCGTTGAGCGTACCCGTACTTTCCGCCGTTATCTCAAGCGTACAGCCGTAGGGAACGGAAATACCCGCACCGCCGAAGCCGCCTGTAAGGTTGTTTGTACCCTTTACCGTCAGATGCAGTTTTGCGCCGTTTACAAGCGATATGCCGGAACGTGGGGAATATTGATCCGAATAATCCGCATTAAAGCCGTCTATCGTAAGGTTCAGCTCAATACCGTCAACCACTATCGCACCTCTTGAAATAAATGCGCCTTGATCTCCTGCATAAGAACTGCTTGGCACTGTGCCTGTTATCGTTTTGCCGTTGTATGTACTTTTGTTTGATGAATTGATAACAACTGCCGTGTTTTGCGTAATATCCGCCGCATAAGCCACCGCCGCTGTTTCAAATATCGGCGATATTTCGGGTAAATATCCCGTTGCCATTACTGCCGCAACCGCCATAGCTGCCGCACGCATAAATATTTTCCGTTTCATTTCTATTCCCCCTGCAAACATTTGCACTTCCCGTGCGTAGTTTTGAATATAGTCTATATCTTGATTATAAAATAATTTCCGCTGTTTTTCAACCGTCAAGTTCGTAAATCAAACTTACGAATTTGACAGTATACAAATAAGCGATCGTAAGCGATCAATAATCCC
>CAMNCZ010000219.1 GCA_946534775.1 uncultured Eubacteriaceae bacterium | reverse complement strand
CGAATAAAGCCTGTCGGGTATATATGTATTAGCCTTATCGGAAACCATAATGTATTTCACGCCGAAAATACAATCCGATACCGTACTTGAGTTGCTGTGGAACAGAACGTGCGGCGCAGTGGAACGGCCGCCTATGTTTTTTGCGAAATTTGTTACTTTCTGGTTTGCGCTTGACGAAAAGAACGAGTAGGAATTATACCCGCCGTAAAGCTGAGAAATAACAGATTTATCACTTATATCATATCCTCTGTAAAAGCCTTTGTCAATACTTTTTAAATTATTTGCGTTCTTTTTTTCGGTTTTCATAAGCGACAGATAAATATTTCTGTCGGGGAAAACCGTTTTTTTCGACATTATATCTATGCCCGAAAACGTTTCGGCAAAGGCCTCCAAAAGAATGAAAGCCGCCATCAATTTATTAAATCGGCGCCCGCCCTTGATAAAGACAAGGCAGCAGACGACGGTCAGCGCAATAACCAACGCCGCGTTTATAAGGTATCTTATAGTGACCTCGTTTGAAAGGGCGAGGTTCAGGCCGACAATAAAAACAACTATAGGCACAAAAAGCAGCCGTTTGTTTATTCTATCGTGCCGATCCAGCGCCCTTGCCGAAAACACAAGATAAAACAGGACCACCGTGTACATAAACCTTGCATCAAACTGGTTTGGCAGGCGGCCTATATGCATAAGCAGGTAAAGCGGCCGCACGGTAAGCAGCATAAGCATTAAGACCGCAAGCAGAGAGGTTATTATACGCTCTTTTTTTGCAATATTTTTCGATATAACAAGCATCAGTGTCAAAAACAGCGGTATTATGCCGAAATATATGCTTAATCCCGCTTCGGTGGCGGATTTATCCGTCACAAAAAACAGCGCCGTGCAAAGTTTTTTTATATCAAATATAAATATCGGTGAAAACAGCGAACCGCTGAATATGCCGTCGTATCCGCCCGATATTGCACCCAGAACGGGCAGTATCAGTATCATCGAGAGCCCCGCGCTAAGTGCCGCCGAAACGATCAAGTGCGCGGTGGTACGCAAAAACAGCTTTATCTGCGGTTTGTCGTATTCCAACGTCATATAGTAAATTATGTATAAAAAACACATAATACCGCTCATATAAGCGTAATAATAACTGTTGTACACGCATATCGTGTAGGCCGCAAGGAAAAGGCCGCCCTTTTTTTCGCGTATTATTTTTTCCGCGCCAAGAAAGCAAAGCGGCAAAAATACGGCATTTTCAAGCACTATTATAAGCAGTATGTACAAAATAAAATGCGTTGAAAGCGCGTACAGTGCGGCAAGCGGCACCCCGACCGTTTCGGTGCAGGCGGTTATTTTGCTGTGCCTGAAAAAAATATAGGCGTTAAGCCCCGCAAGCCCTATCTTCAAAAGATATATAATAAGAAATATCTCCTGGTAATATTCGGGCTTTGCAAGAAAAAACAGCAGGTTGAAAACGCTTGAAAAGAATATGCCGCAAAACGCAAACATATTCACACCAAACCCACACTCGTAGGATATGGGGTAGAATGTGCCGCTTTTCAGCCTTTCTGCGGCCGCCGCGGTTATCGGCAGATATTGTATGCCAAGGTCGGATGCCGTTATTGCCTTTCCCCCAAACGGATAAATGCCTGCAAATGCCGTTGATATCAGCACAAACAGCACGGGCAGAAAAAACGAAAGAACGTATGGTAATATATATGTTTTATTTTTTGTCATTTTGTTTTCTCCGTATCAGGCAGGCCGAAACAAACAGCAAAATGCTAATTGCCGAAATGCAGGTGCCGATTTTTATAAACGGCGTGGTATAGCTTATTTTTATGCTGTGTCTGCCCGCGGGGACATAGAATGCTAAAAATGTTTTTGACAGATCGATTTTTTTCGCCTCTTCATTATCAACAAACACTTTTATGCCGTTGTTGTTTGCTATTGTGGTGTAAATCAGCGTTTCTTCGGTATAATCCGTTTCCGCTGTCACCGTGCCGTTATGCTCCGATTGATTTTTGGGCGCGGTGTCTTGTATGTATTTGGCGATATCCGCAAAAGTGTCGGTATCAAGGCGCAAAAGAGTGGGTTTTGCAAGGCCGATGCCCGAACGCAGCGCCATTATTTCAATATCTATCACATCACCTTTTTTGTAACTGCCCAGGTCGCAGGATAAACAGGGTTTGTAGTAGGTGTAATCCGCGGGGATGCCGTTTACCAAAAAGGCAAATGTTGTATTTGCGATATCATTCATTTCAATATTGAAATAGAAAGTGGTACAGTATTCTCCATCGTCCTCAACGGGATAAGTGTAATGCACTATGCCCGTTTCTTCGCCCGATACCGCAATACTGCCGCCGTTTTGCAGGTTTGTAAGCTCTACCGAGTATATCGTGTCCTCGTCGCCCTGCGGCTTGCAGTTGATAAATTCCGCCTTGCCGATATCGTATCTTTTGTAAAGTTCGCTTTTCTTACCCGTGAGTGCATCTATAAACATCTGCTGGTTTACAAAAGCTGCGTCGATATTTGTATTTGTGTCACCGAAATTTTCGGCGCAGTCCAATACATCGTCTTTTGCGGCAAATAAAACGGGAAAGGCATAAGGGTTTTTGTAAATTTCGTATTTATCGGATGATTTTATCATATCATACGCATTTATTCTGCCGCGTATGCCCGTGTAAGTGCCGTTTCCGTTTATATCGGTAATTTTTTGCGATATATCATCGGCTATAAGGTATTTAACGCCGAGAATACTGTCGCTTACAAGTGTGCCGTAAAGGTTTGTAAGTATATGGTCGGCGGGCGAAAGACAACCGATATCCCGCGCAAAAACATTTGCGGGCTGGTTTGCCGACGACGAAAAAACGGTGTATGAGTTGTATCCGTTTACAAGCGGCGCAAGTATCGAATGTTCCGTAAGGTTTATTTGGCGGTAAAAGCCGCTGTCGCTTTCTTTGGTGTACTCAAACGGCTCCTCCGATTTTTCCAGCGTATCTATCCACGTCTGTCTGAGAGGATAACCGTCGCGGTTTTTCAGCACCCGAACACCGACTACGGCGGTGATAAGCGCCTCGCACACAATAAAACAGGAGATAAGTTTTATTTCGCTGCGCTTTATTAAAATTATCGCCGCATAAATTATCATAAATATTATAAGCACAAGGCTGTTTATCAGGTAAAACGCGCTGCTTTGGTATGAAAGCGCGGCATTAAGGCCGATGATAAGCAGTACCGCGGGTATGATAAGCAGCTTTTTATTAAGCTTTTTAAACTGCATCAATGCCCTTGCCGAAAATATCATAAACATAAAGGCCATACAAAATGCAAACCTCGCATTGAACGAGTTTGGCATACGGAAAAAGTGCATTATTGTATACAGCGGCACAAATACAAGCGCCGCGAAAAAAAACAGCGCAGTCAGTGCCGTGGCTATGCGTTCGCGCTTTGAGATATCTTTTGAAAATACCAGCAAAAGTGCAAGCACAAGCGGCGCAAGGCCGAAGAAAATATCGAGTTTTGCATATACCGCCGCCGTATCGGATATAAGCAAAAGGCCGTGCATCAGCTCTTTAAAATTGGCAAATATCAGCTGCG
>CAMNCZ010000218.1 GCA_946534775.1 uncultured Eubacteriaceae bacterium | reverse complement strand
CGTCCTATTTCAATATTGAGTTTACCGATATTATCTCTCACGGCCGCCGCCATTTTATTGAACTCTTCCGCAATAACGCCCGTTTCGTCACTTCTTTTTACATCAAGCTTTGTATTGTAATTGCCGTTTGCCACCCATTTTATTTTTTCCGTAAGTTCGTACAGCGGCAACATAGTCCTGCCTGTCATTATACTCACCAAAACTGCCGCAGCGGGAATAAAACAAAAATTTATTACCATAAAAATATCCCGCCATTGTTTTTTAAGCTGTCTTACACTGTCAAGACTTTTTGTATAAACAAGGTCTTTATCATTATAAGGCTCGGGCAGCTGACTGACTATGGACAGGTCTGCACATATATCCGTATTTCCCCCGTGATTTTGAAGTTTCAGCCCAACACCGTATTTTTCGTAAAAAGCACTGTAGGCATAGACCGTATTTTCAGACAGATTTATATTATCAAAACCACGCGCCGCAGAATTATTGAGTATTCTCACAATGTCATTATAGATAAAGCCCTGCTCCCTTTCCGCCGCCGAATACTCGTTTTGGATCACGGTTTTTTCGCAGCTTCTCGCATAATAAACCACACTGATATCAAGAGAAATTATAAGACAAAATACGGTTATCATAATTATCTTGTTTTTTAAAAGCATATTACACCTCCAACCTGTAACCTACGCGGTAAACGGTTTTTATTGTATCTTCAAAGCCCAATTTTTTACGCAGTTTTTGGATATACACATCCACCGTTCGGCTGTCACATTCCGAATTGTAGCCCCACACCGTTTCAAGCAGTTTTTCGCGTGAAAGCGCTATATTTTTGTTTATTGCAAGCATTTCAAGCAGGTCAAATTCGTACTTTGTCAGACTTACTTCGTTTTCGCCGACAAATACACGCCTTTGCTTAATATCTATTTTTACACCGCCTGCCATTATACTCTCGGTCTCACCGTATCTGCTATTCAATACCACCCTTATCCTTGCCTGCAATTCAAGCATTTCAAACGGTTTTACAACATAATCCCGTGCGCCCAGGTCAAAGCCGCGTATTTTGCTTGCCAATGAATTTTTTGCGGTAATAAAAATTATCGGTATATTATACGGTCCGAGCATTTCGGCTAATTCAAACCCGTCAATGATCGGCAGCATAACATCAAGCAGTATAAGATGAAATTCCCCCATTTTTGCCTTTTCAAAAGCCTCCTTTCCGTTGTACGCTTTGTCAAAACCGTATCCCGCCAGTTTTAAATTCATTGTGATAAGGTCATTTACCGCTTGCTCATCTTCCGCCACAAGTATATTGTACATATATTTACCTCCCGACAAATAATACTGTAATTCTTTTATATCATAAATTTATCAAAAAGTTGTTAAAAACTTGTAAAAAAAGAGAGACCGCACAAAACGATCTCTCAAAGAAATATTAAAATTTCATCTTGTCTTTAAGATAATCCATAAGTTCGGTTATCTTAATTCTTTCCTGCTGCATCGTATCTCTGTCACGCACCGTAACGGCGCCGTCTTCTGCGGACTCAAAGTCGTAGGTGATGCAGAAAGGCGTACCTATCTCATCCTGGCGGCGATAACGCTTACCAATACTCTGTGCATCGTCAAACTCGCAGTTAAATTCCTCCGAAAGCATTGAATAAACTTCCATTGCCTGCTCGGAAAGCTTTTTGGAAAGAGGAAGTATCGCAGCCTTAACGGGCGCAAGTGCGGGATGGAAATGAAGTACCGTTCTTACATCCCCGCCTTCAAGTTCTTCCTCGTCGTAAGCTTCGCAAAGGAAGGCAAGCGTTACACGGTCTGCGCCAAGCGAAGGCTCTACACAGAAAGGTATGTATTTTTCGTTTGTAGTCGGGTCGAAATAATCAAGTGTTTCGCCGCTGTGGTTTGTATGCGCGGTAAGGTCAAAATCTGTTCTTGAAGCGATGCCCCAAAGTTCGCCCTTGCCAAACGGGAACATATACTCGATATCCGTTGTTGCGTTGCTGTAGTGTGCAAGTTCCGCCTGCTCGTGATCGCGCATTACAAGGTTGCTTTCCGCAATATTAAGGCTCTTTAACCAGTTGTAGCAGAAATCTTTCCAGTATTTGAACCAGTCAAGTTCCGTACCCGGTTTGCAGAAAAATTCAAGTTCCATCTGCTCAAACTCACGTGTACGGAATGTAAAGTTACCCGGTGTGATCTCGTTGCGGAAAGATTTACCTATCTGACCGATACCGAAAGGAACTTTCTTTCTTGTGGTGCGCTGTACGTTTTTAAAGTTTACAAATATACCCTGTGCGGTTTCGGGACGCATATAAACAACATTCTTTTCATCTTCCGTAACACCTGCGTGGGTCTTGAACATAAGGTTGAACTGACGTATATCGGTAAAGTTGTGCGCACCGCAGCTTGGACAGGGGATGTTCTTTTCGTTGATATAGTTCATCATCTGCTCGTTTGTCCAACCGTCGGGGCTGTCCTGAATACCGTTTTCCTTCATATAATCTTCGATAATGTTGTCTGCGCGGAAACGTTCCTTACATTCCTTACAGTCCATAAGCGGGTCGTTGAAACCGCCTACATGGCCGCTGGCTACCCATACTTCGGGATTCATAAGTATAGCGCAGTCAACACCGACGTTATAGGGATTCTGCTGAACAAACTTTTTCCACCAAGCTTTTTTTACATTGTTTTTAAGTTCAACGCCAAGCGGACCGTAATCCCAGGTGTTGGCAAGGCCGCCGTAAATTTCGGAACCTGCATATACAAAACCTCTTGATTTTGCAAGTGCAACGATTTTTTCCATTGTTTTTTCCATCGTGTTTTCTCCTTTTTATATAAAATTATTAATTCATCCATCAATTATATCGTCATCTACCGGCATTATAAACATACACACTATATACGCCAAAATGCCCAAAACGCCGCCCGTCACAAGCGTAAGCATCGCATAGCCCACTCTTACCACCGTCTTGTCGATGCCGAGATACTGCGCAATACCTGCACAAACACCGCCGATCATAACGTCTTTTGATCTGTAAAGTTTTTTCATAAATAAAACCTCCCTATCCGAAAATCCGCCACCGCAGATGGCGCATTTTCAATTTCTTGGTTGAAACATTCATACCCTATATGAACGCTAAAATACGATTTTACCCTTTTCCACCATAGATATCGCCTTACCGTTGCTGACCAGTATATGGTCTGTCAGCCTTACTCCGTAATCTCTCAGGCTTTTCTGCATAGCAAGTGTAGATTTTACATCTTCCACCGAAAAATCCTCTTCGCCTGCGGGGTGATTGTGCGTACATACCGCCGTAACGGTACCCAGCATATTCACCTGCGACATCATAGAACTTATTTTTATACTGACCTGCGAGGCATCACCCTTTGCAAGTTCAACGGGCGCTATAAGACGGTTTTTCTTATCCATACAAATAATGTAAAGAACTTCTGTCGCCTTGTTTTTAAGCAGTTCAAAACAGTATTCCTTTACCTTTTCGACCGTGTCAAGTTTAATGCCGAATTTTCGCTTTATATTTGATTTTGCACTTATCTTGCCCGCCATAGATACAAGAACGGCAGTGTTTATGCTTACCCCCGTT
>CAMNCZ010000217.1 GCA_946534775.1 uncultured Eubacteriaceae bacterium | reverse complement strand
TATAATTGTAAAAATATTTATTTTTTTTTGTTTTTTATTTTCTTTATTCATATTGCATTACCTGTTTTTGCGGTATTCGCCTATGCCAAGAAATATTATGCCAAGAAATGCGCATATTATGACAGGCAGCCAAGGCTGACCCGTTTGAGGAAGTTTCTCGCCTTCGCCGTTTTTATCGGGTGAAACTTGACCGATAACATTGCCGCCGTCAATTCCGTCCCTTTCAAGCGAGTCGCTGCCCGTGTTATCAACAGCTGCGTCTTCGCCCGTTTCTTCGTCAAGGCCCGTGCCGTCCTCGTGTCCTCCCTGCTGAGTGTCGGTGTCGTTTCCGTCGCCGCTTTCCTGCCCGCTGTTCTCGTCGGCGGGGGTGTCGCTGTCCTGCTCGTCGGTTTTTTCATCGGTCTTTTCGTCGGTCTGTTCCCGTTCCTCTTCGTCATAAGTGTCGCTTTTGTTTGTTATCACCCACGTCGAACCGTTGCGGTTTATGCTGACCTCAAAGCCCTGCGGAACTTCTTTTTCCACAACGCTCCAATCGCTTTTTTTGTCAAGCTTTTCCCAGCTGCATCGCCAGTTGTTATCGCTGTTTACAACTTTTTCTTCGTAAACTTTGCCGTCTTTTAAAAGCTGCAAGGTCACGGAATCGGGGCGGCTGCCGCCTTTCCATACCTTTGTTGCCGATACGGAAACGCTTGTGCGGTTTACGCTGGCCGAACTGCCGCCTTTCGTCCTGCCCGTGTCCGAGGTCGTATCGGATTTTGAATCTTTGTCTTTATTGTCGCCGTCGGAACTTGAGTCCGATTTCTTTTCGTATTTGGCATCAACCTCGATATCTTTGCCGCTGACAGATACCATTACCGGCAAAGCGGTGTATTTTGTGCCGTTATACACGGTACTTCCGCCAAGTATAAGATAAACGCCGTTTTCCGCATCAAATTTCGCAATAAAGGCGCTGTCCGTAACCATAGTAATATCGGGAGAAAGGCTGTCCCTTGTGATATACTCCGAAAGTGTCTGCGCAGCCGATGTGTCGTTAAGGTCAACGCGGTATTTTGCGTATTTTTCGGCAAGGTCAACGCCGTTTTCGCCTATTTCGCCAACTTTGTAAACATCAAACTTTGCGTTTTCCAGGGTGTATTTAAAAGTGACGGTGTTTTTGTCCGCTGCAAAGGCAGTGTATGCAAAAATCGTCATAAAAATTGCAGATATTAAGAAAAATATCGGAAATTTTTGTTTTATGCTGATTTTCATTATCGCACCTCCCGTTTATCTTCTTTTGGGTTTTTTAAACAGCATTATCATAAAAAGCACAAAAAGTATCGGCGCAGCCACAACGGGCGCAACTATTATCGGTTCCACCTGTACCGCATCGGCTGTTACCATTATTTTTTCGGCCTCTTTTGTGTTGTCCGTCCTGTGCCCGCGTACAAGCATCCTGTGTGTGTTGACACCGTAGGGCGTACAGGTTATCAGCGTGCATTGGTCGCTGTCGGGGTCAAAACCGAGGGCTTCGGTCTCGTCTGGTAAAACTATAAGCACCTGGTCTATTTCGTATGTGTATATCTCGTTAAGCACCCTTATAATAAAGCGGTCGCCTTTTACCAGCTTGTCAAGGTCGGTAAAAAGTTTTGCGGAGGGGAGCCCCCTGTGCCCCGAAACGACAGCGTGGTTGCCAAGCCCGCCTATAGGCAGGGTAGACCCCGCAAGGTGGCCTATGGCTATCTGCAAAACCCCCTCGTCCGTGCCGTGGTATATGGGCAGGGAAACATTTATCGCGGGCACCTCTATATAGCCCATTATGCCCGTGCCCGTTATGTCGAGTATACTTTCGTATTCCGCCTGTTCGGCGGCACTCATTTTCCACCTGTCGGGTTTGCTGTGAAGCTTGTCGTTGTATTCGCGGGCAGCCTCAAGCATATTTTCATATTCCGTTTTGTCAAGGCTGTCTACCTTTTCAACATAGCCCGCAATTGCCCTGGACTGATGAAATGAGTTCCAATAATCGCTTACTGTGGGATACAGCAGCAAGGAAAGACCTATGAACAACATCAGAAACAGCAATATTGTCGATATTTTACTTTTCATAGAGCTTTCCTCACCGTTGTTTTAAACCGCCCGACCCTCGTAAGAGAGCCGGGCAAATTTTATTTAATGCTTTGTATTGTACAGCGTGAATTATTCACCCATACGTTTTTTTGTAATAAGAAGTACGCCTGCAATAGCTACCATTATGCCGCCTGCACCGTAGATGACCTTTGTACCCATACCACCTGTTGAGGGGAGTACGATGCCTTGTGTATCAAGGATATCCTTTGTAAGTGCATTTTCATCAGTCGTATCTACTGTAAATGGGTCGATACTGCCGTCGGTAGGTGTACCGCTAAGCGTATCTAATGATAAACCTGCATCGGTGTGACCTGCCGCAACCGTAAATTCCATAGGAGAAATTTTGTTGTATCCATCGGGAGCAGCTGTTTCTTCAAGTTTGTATACACCGTCGTCGATGCCTTTAAATTCAAATTTATTCGAGTCGGTCATTGTGATAGTTTCAACTTCTACAAAATCACCGCCTGCTGTTTTCTTTGACAGTTTAAATGTTACACCGTTAAGCGGTTCAGGTTCGCTGTTTTCTTTTTCGCCTAATTTATTGATAACTACCTTGTAAGTAAATACCTTTGCCTGAATATCGGTTGTTGTACCTGTTGTATCTTTATCACCGTCATCATCGGTACCCGTCTTGCCGCCGTCTTTGTTGATATCATAGTTGGGGTTGTTTGAATATTTAAGAGTAACGGTGTTAAGGTTACCTGTGCTGCCTATATTGGCATTTTCGTTAAGTTTTGTTTCATAAACTATCTCTACCGTAACATCACCGACTTCAACAGCGTTGTTTATGGCTGTTAACTGCGTGCCGGTCAAACCTTTCAAATCGGCAACCGTGAATGTAAATGTATTCTCTGCCGTGGCTGACTTTGTAACTGTAACTTTATCGGCTATGTTGATATTGTCGCCTGCACCCTTGATCACTGCCGAAACGATTTCGTAGTTGTGGCTTGTTTCGTTAGCTGCGTATGTCAAACCTGCACTTAATTCATCGGTAAATACAAGGTTGTATTTGCTGTAATCGGCAAAGTTTGAAGGAAGTGTGGCAACCAGTTTAAACGGAACAGTATCATTAAAGTCGTGGTCGGCTGTTTTTGCCCACTTAGTTTCGTCATTATAGTCCATAGCAGCCGCTTCGGAGTCGTTTATATCCATTACAAACTTATCAACCGTAGGAAGATCGTCCTTTGCGTTAACTGTTTCGTTGCCGAGTACCGCAAGGATAAGTGCGGATTTTGACAGATCTGTTGCGTTTGCGACATTTGTTTCATCCACTACAAGGTAGTAACCTGCTTTATCAAGGCCGATAGCATTTCCACTGGTGCCTGTTACGGAATATGTAGTGCCGAGATGCTTTCTTGCAAGGTCGGCAAATGCCTTTACCTTATCGGCATCTTCTTTGTTTTCGCTAAGCCACTTAGCCACAGAGGATGCATCGGCGGCCTGCGCTGCAGTAAGACTCAAATCGGTTGGAGCATCTGTAAGGAATCCTGCAC
>CAMNCZ010000216.1 GCA_946534775.1 uncultured Eubacteriaceae bacterium | reverse complement strand
CGGCTCTATCTCGTGCAAAATGTCGATAGGTTCTTCCGAACGCGGATTATCCGATGTGACAACGCAGTAATCGGACAGCCTGCCCGCTATCTCCCCCATAATGGGGCGTTTTGTGCGGTCTCTGTCGCCGCCGCAGCCGAACACCGTTATCACCCTGCCCTTTGTAAACTCTCTTACGGCATTCAAAATATTTTCCACGCCGTCGGGAGTATGCGCATAATCCACAATTACATTGATGCCAAGGTCGTTCGGGATATTCTGTATTCTGCCCGGAACACCCTTTATATTTTCTATACCTTCTTTGATTTTTGACATTGGGATACCCAGAACAAGCGCCGCACCTATAACACCCAGTGCGTTGTAAACGCTGAATCTGCCCGGAACGTGCAGTGTAAGATCGGTGGGAACTTCGTTTGGTATGCCGCTGTCAACGGTAAAATTCACCCTGTCCATCAGATATTCTATATTGCAGGCATTCAGATCCGCCTTATTTTCCATACCAAAGGTCATAAACTTGCAGTCGGCCTGTTTTTCTATCTCTTCGGCCCACTTGTCGTCTGCGTTTATAACACCGTATTTGCACATTTTAAACAGCCGCGCCTTTGCCGCGCAGTAATTTTCCATAGTTTTATGAAAATCCAGATGATCCTGCGTAAGATTTGTAAAAATGCAGACATCAAAGTCCGAACCGTCTACCTTGCGCAGTTCAAGCCCGTGTGAAGAAACTTCCATTATAACGTCTTCGACCCCGCGTTTTGCCATTTCGGCAAAAATAGCCTGCAATTCAATGGTATCGGGTGTGGTTGAAGTTGCAAATTCAACATCCAGCTTTTCACCGTTGACGGTTACGCCAACCGTGCCTATAACGCCCGTTTTTCTGCCCATTGTGCGCAGTACGGTCTCCATAAAATAGGTGCTGCTGGTCTTGCCGTTTGTGCCCGTAACACCGATAAGACGAAACTTTTTGCTCGGTTCTCCGTAGAATGCCGAAGCTATCTTCGCAAGCGCCTCACGGCTGCCGTTTGGCACAAACACCGCATTCACACCCTCGGGTATCTCGGTCTCACACTCGCAAAGCACCGTATCGCAGCCGTTCGCCGCAGCCGAGGGGATATATTTGTGTCCGTCTGTGCTGAAACCTTTTATGCACACAAAAAGCGTACCTTTCTTCGCCCTGCGCGAGTCTATCGTAAGCGCATCGATATCAACATCAACGCTGCCCTGCATAATCTTATATTCAACATCGGTCAAAAGTTCGGATAATTTCATACAGTCATCTCCTATCGGAAAATTATATAATTTATAATCTGTTTTATTATACCACAAAAAAATTGTTTTGTATAGGTATAATTTTTCTAATTCGCAGATTTCAATTTTGACTTGGTTTTTTTCGGTGTAAATTATCATTTATGCTCGTTGCTTTTTTCTTGGGGGTGCATGACCCCCAAGAAAGAAAAAACAATTTACCTTGTATAAAGTATCATTTTACTCCCCGCATTTATCATTTCGCCTGCGGCGGGCAGCTGATCCGCTACCGTATCGCCGTCGCCCGATATTTCGGCGGTTATTTTAAGTTTTTCGAGTTTTTGTTTGGCCTCGCTTACTTTCATACCCACATAGTTTTCCGCAATAACGGGTTTAAAATCTTCTTCGGTTTCGTTATACTGCGCCTTTATGCCAAGATACGGCAGGATATTGCCCATAAGCTGCTGCATTACGGGTCCCGCCACCTGTCCGCCGTAGTACACCCCCTGCGGCTCGTTTATCAGTACCAAGGCTATGGCACGCGGGTCCTCCGCAGGTGCAAAAGCGCAAAAAGACGCTATATATTTCCCGCTGCCCCGCGGCAGTTTCTGACTGGTCGCGGTCTTGCCGCCTATTCGGTAGCCGGGTATGTAGGTTTTATTGCCCGTGCCGACAGCGACCACACTTTCAAGTATCTGCCGCATAGTATCCGAAGTTTCTTCGGAAATTATCCTCCCGCCCGAACCGTATGTAAAATCGCTTGTTTTATCGCCGTTTTTAAGACTTTTCGCAAAATGCGGGGTTATGCGTACACCGCCGTTTACCGTGGCCGATATCGCGCTGACCAGCTGCAAAGGCGTTATCTGAAAACCCTGTCCGAAACTCATTACCGCCACTTCAAGCGGGCCGATATTTTCCCTTTTATGCATAATGCCCACCGCCTCGCCGGGCAGGTCTACACCCGTTTTTTTGTCAAAACCGTATTTTATCATATAATCATAAAACCTGTCGCCGCCAAGCCTTGCGGCAACATCCATAAAAACGGGGTTACAGCTGTTTTGCACACCCTGCACAAAAGTTTCCGTGCCGTGACTTCTCGGCGCCCGCCAGCATTTAATAAGGCGGTCGGCCACCGTTCTGCCAGCGTTGCAGCTAAAAGTGTCAGTCGGTTTTACAACACCCTCTTCAAGCCCCGCCGCCGATGTAACTACCTTAAAAGTGGAACCCGGTTCGTAGGTATCGTTTATGGCAAAATTGCGCCACATTCTGTTCAATATATCGTTTTTTTCCTTTCCCGCGTTTTCGGCGGCAAATTTTTCCGTTATCTCGTAAGGCGAGTTAAGGTCGAAAGACGGATAATTCGCCATTGCGAATATCTCGCCGTTTTGCGGGTCCATAACCAGTATAAGCCCGCTTTTTGCCTGTTTCACCTCTACCGTGTTCTTTATCAGCTGTTCGGCAAAACGCTGTATATTTATATCGATAGTGGTCACAAGGTCGCCGCCGTCAACGGGTGCCTCGCGCTGCTGCGGCAGATTG
The DNA here is from genome assembly GCA_946534775.1 of uncultured Eubacteriaceae bacterium. Lineage (GTDB taxonomy): Bacteria > Bacillota > Clostridia > Lachnospirales > CAG-274 > RGIG4310. The sequence continues at coordinate 819 of CAMNCZ010000216.1, read as the reverse complement.
GGTATCTCCGTGCCGTTTGCCTTTGTATAGGTAAGTATCCTGCCTTTTTTGCCCTTTAAAATGCTGTCGTACTTTGCTTCAAGGCCGATTATGCCCTGATTGTCCTTGCCCACAAAACCTATCACCTGCGCCGCCGTTTCCTTGAATGGGTATATGCGTTTTATATCCTCGTCTATCATTACCCCGTCAAGCCCCAGATCGCGTATTTTATCCGCCGTTTCGGCATCTATCTTATCCTTTATGCGTACAAGGGCAACACGTTTTTTCACCTTTTCAAGCACCTCGTTATAATCGAGTGAAAGCACCTCGCTAAGCGCCTTTGCAGTCTTTTCCTCGTCTTTTGTCTGCGCGTGTATCACACTTACCGCATACGCTGTCTCGGTCCCCGCGATTATCGTGCCGTTCCTGTCGGTTATATTGCCGCGTCTCGGCGAAATAAGGCGGTCGCGGGTCTGCTGATCGTGCGCCATTTTGACATAATCGCCGCCCGCACTGCTCATCAGCCACCCCACACGCACCAGCATAAAGGTGCAGCCAAGCACCATACATAAATTTATAAACAGCACCCGCCGTTTTGAACGTGCATAAAGTTTTGACATAAATATATCCCTTCCGTATTTTCCCCTTACAATAATATTTTTGCGGTAACGGATTTATGCCGTTTTCGGCTGTTATTTATAAAAAACAGACAACAAAAAATTATTTTTTTTAATTCAACAAGTTTTACGTTGTCATAAATACACAAAAAAAATTTTTAAATTGTTACAAGTTTGTGAACACTTTTCAGCGTTTATTTGCTATAATAATGATTGTGAAAAA
>CAMNCZ010000215.1 GCA_946534775.1 uncultured Eubacteriaceae bacterium | reverse complement strand
TGGGTTCCGGCGGTGCTATCGTCATGGACGAAGACAACTGTATGGTTGACGTTGCAAAGTTCTATATGGAATTTATCTGCGACGAATCCTGCGGCAAATGTTCACCCTGCCGTATCGGTACAAAACGTATGCTTGAGATACTTACAAGGATAACCGAAGGCAAAGGCACTATGGAAGACCTTGACTCGCTTGAAGAACTCAGCAGGACCGTTAAAAACAACTCTCTCTGCGCTTTGGGTCAGACAGCGGCAAACCCCGTTGATTCCACACTCAAACATTTCAGAGATGAATATATTGCACATATAGTTGACAAAAAATGTCCTTCCCACGTTTGCAAGAGCCTTATGGAATACTATATCGAACCCGATAAATGTATCGGCTGCGGCCTTTGTGCAAAGGGCTGTCCCGTTGACTGCATAAAGCGTACAGATTATATTGCCGAAGGCCACAAACTCGCATCACTGCACATCGACCCCGAACACTGCGTAAAATGCGGTTCGTGTATAAGCGTTTGCCGAATGAACGCAATTATTAAGAGATAGGAGGCTGTGTACTGTGAAAGATGTTAAGAAAATAAATATTACTATAGATGGTGTAGCCTGTCAGGCAGATGAAGGTATGACTATACTTGAAGCCGCAAGATTATGCGGTTTTGAGATACCGTCACTGTGTACGTTCAATCACGGTGAATGTAACCAAGGTTCTTGCAGAGTCTGTCTTGTTGAAGCTACGGGCGCAAGGGGCCTTGTTGCATCCTGTGTTTACCCCATATCGGAAGGTATGGAGATAAAAATTTCTTCTCCAAAGGCTTTGGAGGCAAGACGCGAAAGCGTTGAACTGCTTTTGTCAAACCATAACAGAAACTGCCAGCAGTGCGATAAAAACGGCAAGTGCGAACTGCTTTATGTTGCTCAGCAGACAGGCGCACGCGATGATGCCTTTGCAGGTGAACACACTCCCGTGCATATTGACAGACTTGCACCTTCTATCGTCAGAGATACGTCAAAATGCGTGCTTTGCGGCCGCTGTATCGCAAGATGTCAAAATGCACACGGCATAGGCATCTTAGGTTTTGAAAACCGCGGTTTCAATACCTTCGTTTCGCCTGCCGAAGACAGAAGTTTTGCAAACTCACCGTGTATACAGTGCGGTCAGTGTGTAAATGTCTGTCCTACAGGAGCACTTATGGAACATTCCGAAATAGATAAGATCGACGCTGCATTCAAAGCAGGCAAATGCGTTATTGCGCAGGCTGCACCCGCTGTAAGGGCAGCGCTTGGCGAAGAATTCGGCTATAAGATCGGCACACCCGTAACGGGCAAAATGATAAGCGCAATGCGCCGCCTCGGTTTCAAACGTGTATATGACGTAAACTTCGGCGCCGACCTTACAATTATGGAAGAAGGTACGGAACTTCTCGGCAGAATACAAAACGGCGGCACACTGCCAATGATAACCTCCTGTTCACCGGGCTGGATAAATTATGCGGAATACAATTACGGCGATCTTCTCGATCATCTGTCATCGTGCAAATCCCCGCATCAGATGCAGGGCGCAGTAATAAAATCCTATTGGGCAGAGCAAAACGGCATTGACCCGAAAGATATATTTGTTGTATCGGTAATGCCTTGTACCGCAAAGAAATTTGAAAAAGAACGCGAACAGGAAAAGGTGAACGGCATCCCCGATGTAGATGCAGTCATCACAACAAGAGAACTCGCGCGTATGATAAAACGCAGCGGTATAATGTTTAACAGGCTTCCCGACGGTGAATGGGACAGCGATATTATGGGCGATTACACGGGCGCAGGCGTTATCTTCGGTGTGACCGGCGGCGTTATGGAAGCTGCGTTAAGAACCGTTTATTTCAAGCTTACGGGCCACGAAAAAGAAGATATCGAGTTTACCGAGGTGCGCGGTCACGATGCAGGCATAAGAGAAGCATCGCTTGATATCAACGGTGTTAAAATAAATGTTGCTATTGCCTCGGGTATGCGCAGTGCAAAAATATTGCTTGACGATATCCGCGCAGGCAAGTCCAAATACCATTTTATTGAGATAATGGGCTGCCCCGGCGGCTGTATAAACGGCGGCGGTCAGCCGTTTGTAAGAAGCTGTTTCCTTGAAAACGAAGATGACGACATTATGGAAACATACAAGGAAAAACGTGCTCAGGCGCTTTACAGCGAGGACGAACGCCAGACTATACGTCAGTCTCACAACAATGTTCAGGTGCAAAAACTTTATGAAGAATTTTTAGGCGAACCCAACTCACATAAAGCACACGAACTTCTGCATACTTCATACGCAGCAAGAGAAAGATTTTCCGATCTTTAATAACAAAAATTACCCCGTTCACACGAACGGGGCATTTTTTATCCAATCATCTATAAATTTTATCTGTTCTTCCGTGTGAAACCAATGTTCGCCGTTTTCCATAACCGTAAGTTTTGCATTATGGTTTTTGACAAAATTTGTTATTGTTTCTATAGCTGTCAATTCATCAAGGCTGCCGTAAAGTATCTCCGTAGGTGTTTCCCAGTTAAGCGGATGTTCCCTGACATAGCACAGGTAGTTCCACGAAAGGTCTTCGCCAAACGGCGTTTTTATCACTCCTTGTTCTTTCAGTTCCTCTTCGGTAACATTTGCCCACGACATCATATCGGTTATCAATTTTTCCATATCTACTATAGGTGAGATAAAATATGCATTACGCACCGTTTTGTCAATACCTGCGTTCATAGCGAAAAATGCCCCGATACTGTTGGCAATAATAATTATATTTTCATACTTTTCTTTCAGCAGATCGACCGCCGCGTGTATTTCTTTTCCCGTTTCCCACGGGGTAAAGGTTTTATAATCAAGGCCGATAACATCACTATCCCCGAAAAGCGTTTTATAATGTTCGCTTTCGGCCGCACTGCCGCCCTTTCCGTGTATATACAGTACTGCGTTCATTTTTCAAAAAGCTGTCCAGGCAGTTTTAATTTTTCTTTTTTCGGAAAAAGCGCATCAAACCTTTCAAAGCCCTCGGGATCTTTATCGACCGCAAAATAACCGTCGGGAGTTGCATACTCGCCTGTTATTCCGTCTAAATAACCTTTTTTAAGTTCTTTGCATAAGAAAAAAGATGCATCCTCGCCCTCGGGCAGACCGTGATAACGTATACCGAAATCACTTGCAGCCGTAAAACCGCTTTTACCGTAAAAATCTATATTGCCCTCAAAACAAACCGCTCCGCAGCCAAGTTTTGCTGCTTTTTCAAGTGTATAGTCAAGCAAAATTTTGCCGTAGCCTTTTCTTTTAAGTTCGTTAGTGATACAGATAGGTCCCATTGTCATAATAGGTATGTTTCTGCCGTCATCTGCCTTGATATTTGCGTACATAAACATATTCTGACCTATCAGCTTTTCATCCTTGTACATAACAAAATCAAGTTCTTTCACAAAAGCGGGATCATCCCTTAATTTATTCAGTACAAAATGCTCATAGCAGCCCGGACGATACACATTCCAAAAACTTTCTCTTACCAAATTTTCAACTTCACGATATTCTTCTTTTTTCTCCAAACGTATATTAATATTTTTGTCCATTTCTTATCTCC
>CAMNCZ010000214.1 GCA_946534775.1 uncultured Eubacteriaceae bacterium | reverse complement strand
CCGTAGCCGCTATCAAAACCTTGAGTGCCATAACCAAAACCCCTCTCTTGTAAAAGTTTTAAAAAGAACACACCGTGCTGCCGCCTTCCCCCAAAGACAAGACCGCACAATATATTCAAAAAAATATTCCCTTAATTTTCAAAAAAGTGTTTATTTTTTTTTATTTTATATTATAATTATACTATGAAATGAAATTTATATCAAGAAAAAAAGGAGAAAAATTTAAAAAAATGAGTAAACTTAGTTCACGCGATGAAATATCACCCGATTTTAAATGGTCCATAACCGACCTTTTTGCAAGCGACGAGGCCTGGGAAGAGGCTTTCGCCAAATATTCAAAGGAAATTTCAAAAATTTCCGCCTTTGATCCTCTCACCGTCGAAAACCTGGCGGATTGCCTGGGCTGTATGGAAGAATTGTCAAAAAATGTCGAACAGATCTATGTTTATGCCAATTTAAAATCAAACGAGGACAGCACAAACACAAAGTACCAGGGTTACACCGACCGCACAGATGCGCTTATTTCGGCATATTCGGGCGCGGTATCGTTTATTGAGCCGGGTATTCTGGCGCTTGACGAAAAGACGCTTTTATCCGCACTTGAAAACGAAAAGCTAAAAATTTATTCTCATTATATAAAAGATATCCTGCGCAGCCGCAGCCATATCCTTGACCCGAGATCCGAGAAGATGCTTGCCGATTTTTATGAGGTATGTGCGGCGCCCGATACTATTTACAGTATGCTTAACGATGCGGATATCGCTTTTGAAGATGCTGTCGATTCAAAAGGCGAAAAGCACCGTCTTACACACGGCACATTCATCTCACTTTTGCAAAGTGAGGACAGGACCCTCAGAAAAAGTGCATTTGAAAGCCTTTATTCTTCCTATTACAAGCAAAAAAACACGCTTGCCGCGATTTATGCTTCTTCGGTAAAAAAAGATGTTACCGTTGCCAGATCAAGAAATTATCCGTCAGCCCTTGAACAGGCGCTTTCGGCACATAACATCCCCGTTTCGGTGTATAAAGAACTTATCGCTACAGTCAGAAAACATCTGCCGCTTATGCACCGCTATGTCAGCCTGCGCAAAAAAATGCTTGGCGTTGACACGCTTTATATGTACGATCTGTACACCCCTATAGTTAAAAACGATATGACAAATATAAAGTATGAGGACGCAAAAGCCGAGGTTTTAAAGGCCGTTGCACCAATGGGTGAAGAATATGTAAAAAAACTCACTTCCGCCCTTAACGAAGAAAAATGGGTAGATATTTACGAAAACAAGGGAAAGCGCAGCGGCGCATATTCCTGGGGCGCCTACGGCTGCCACCCGTTTGTGAGCCTTAATTATAATTTTAATGTTGACTCTATGTTTACACTTGCGCACGAAATGGGACACGCAATGCACAGCCACTATACCTGGAGCAATCAGCCCGTTATTTACGGCGATTATACGATTTTTGTTGCGGAAGTCGCATCGACGGTAAACGAGGCGCTGCTTATGGAACATCTGCTTGCCTCAACCCCGGACGAAGGCAAACGCAAATATCTTATCAACTATTTTATGGAACAATTCCGCGGCACACTCTTCCGCCAGACTATGTTTGCCGAATTTGAACTTATGACCCACGAAATGGTTGAACGCGGCGAACCGCTTACTTTCGACACACTTTGCGATATTTATTTAAAATTAAACCGCGATTACTACGGCGAAGATATTGTTTTAAACGACGAGATCGCCTGGGAATGGGCAAGAATACCGCATTTTTACACACAATTTTACGTTTACCAATACGCCACGGGCTACAGCGCAGCTATCGCACTTTCTCAGCGCATCTTAAAGGAAAACGGCGCCAAGGATTATATCGATTTTCTGAAAGGCGGCAGCAGCAAATACTCGATAGACCTGCTTAAAGGCGCGGGCGTGGATATGAGTACACCCAAACCCGTGGAAAATGCAATGAAGGTATTTGAAAGCCTTATTGATGAGATGGAAAAATTAAATTAAGAAGTTAAATTAAATATTGAAAAAATATACGTTTTATTATATAATATAATTAAGAAAGGGGTGATATCATTGGCCGTAAACAGAGAATACAAAGACCGTTTATTTAAGTTTATTTTCGGCAATCCAAACAATAAAGAGTGGACACTCAGTCTGTACAATGCCATAAACGAAACAAACTATACCAACGCAGACGATATTCGTATCACAACTATAGAAGATATTGTTTATATGGGTATGAAAAACGATGTATCTTTTCTTGTTGGTGACACGATGAATTTTTACGAGCAGCAAAGCACATATAACCCGAATATGCCTATGCGGTATCTGATATATGTGGGTATGGTTTACGGCAACTATATTGATATCTCGCCGGGTTATCATAAATACAGCAGCGTTCTTCAAAAAGCGCCCACTCCAAAATGTGTATGTTTTTACAACGGAAAAGACAAAAAAGAAGACCGTGTGGTTTTAAAACTTACCGATTCATTTGACGGAGAAAGTGATGTTGAAGTAAAGGTACTTATGATAAATATTAATTACGGGCACAACAGCAAGCTGCTTGAAGCCTGCAAACCGTTAAACGAATATTCGGTTTTTGTAAACAATATAAGAGAAAATCAAATAAACGCCGTAAAACTTGAAGATGCTGTTGATGCAGCTATAGATGCTTTGGATGAAAATTCTGTATTAAAAAGCTTCCTGACAGCAAATAAAGCGGAGGTGAGACGTATGTGTATAACCGAATATGATGAAGAAAGAACTTTTGCCGAGCAACGTGAAGAGGGCCGTGCCGAGGGTCGTGCCGAGGGCCGTACAGAGGGTACTTTTGCCACCTTGGCCGAACTGGTAAAGGACGGTCTTATTTCAATAAATATCGCTGCGCAAAAAGCGGGTATGAGTATAGAAGAATTTAACCTGCGCGCAGGTCTGAATTAAAATCTTAAACAAATCTTAACCATTTTATAAAGCCTTTCGTAATGTTTTTATTCTATAATTGAAGCATAAAAACACCGCGGGAGGCTTTTTATGAAATATTTTCCGAATGTATGCTACAACGGCATTATATGTGAGTTGGTTTATGTCGATCCTTCAAGTTATTATTATAACGGCCGCGAAGGTTGGATACTTATTGCAGACTTAAAAAAATCATATTCCGAAAAAATATCACAACTTGGTTTTGAATACAAAAAAGAGTGCTATTTGCTTGAAATAACCGATGAGGCCGCAATTTTTCTTGCCTCCCGTACCGATACGGAACAAAGGAAAACCGACAAAACGGTAAAATTACTTGCAGTGCCGATAATTTATTTTTTCTGTCTTTTATTTTTGTGGCAGATGCCGATATGTATAAGACTGAATATGATAAAACTGCCCGAAGATGCAGAACAAATACTTCCCGCAAAGGCCGAGATATCGGATGTGTATATCGGGCATATCCACGCCGAAAAAGTTTTTAAATGCAGCGGCGGCAGCGAATACGCAAAAAAGTATATAAAAGAACATAATCCCGTTTTTTTGACACACGACATAGAAATATGGGATTTTCTTACCGAATGGGACGATCTTGTATATTATCCGAAACAACGATATTACGACAGCCGTGACAAAGACCGATATG
>CAMNCZ010000213.1 GCA_946534775.1 uncultured Eubacteriaceae bacterium | reverse complement strand
GGGGCTTATGCCGACAAGCAGGGCGGAGTTTGCGTTTTCCTTATCACGCGCGAAATAACTCATACCGTTTGTAACAACACCGCCTTCTTCCGAAGCGGCAGCCGTTACAACACCGCCCGGACACATACAGAACGTGTATACGCCGCGTCCGTTTTCAAGGTGAGTAAAAAGTTTGTAATCGGCCGCAGGCAGATATTTTGCAAAATCGCCGTATTGTGCGCGGTTTATCATACTTTGCTTGTGCTCTATGCGCACACCTGCGGAAAAAGCTTTTTGTTCCATATCAAATTTATTTTTGAAAAGCATTTCAAATGTATCGCGTGCGGAATGGCCTATAGCAAGCACAAGGTCGGTGTAGGGCAGTGTAAGCAAGGTATCATTGTGCAAAACGGATATTTCCCCTCTTTGCGGATCGATATCAACAAGCTTATGTTCAAAAAGCACTTTACCGCCGAGAGAGATTATTTTTTCGCGTATATTCTTTACCGTTTTGATAAGATTATCCGTACCGATATGCGGCTTGGCAAGGTATGTTATGTTTTCGGGTGCACCAAATTCAACAAAGCGTTTTAAAATATAATTGCAGCGCATATCGCTTATGCCCGTATTGAGTTTTCCGTCGGAAAAAGTACCTGCGCCGCCTTCGCCGAATTGCACGTTTGATGTTGTATCGAGTACCCCTGTTTTGTGGAATGTTTCTATGTCAAGCCGACGTTGTTCCACACAGCGGCCACGCTCGATAATTACGGGGTTCAGGCCCATTTCCGCAAGCGCCAGCCCGCAGAACATACCCGCAGGACCGAAACCGACTATAACGGGCTTTAAATCGCTGCGTATAGGTTTTGGCAGTATATATTTTTCGTGTTTCGGGCGACTGATATTTTTATAGCGCAAAAATCTCTTTTCATCGCGTATATCAAAATCAAGGGTAAGTATATAGCTTACCCTTGTCTTGTCGCGTGGATCTATCGCCTGTCTGATTATTTTAATATTTCTGACCCCGCCGCTTTTAATTTTTTTCTCGACAGCTTGTATCAGAATTTCGTCTGTAAGCTGTTGCGAAGCGGGGATCTTTAAATTCGTTATTCTTAACATATATCAATAATCCTTTTTGGGAGTCATAAGTACATCGGACCAATCCGCAACGCGGCTGCTGCCTTCGTAAGAGGCGCCGAAATATTTGACGTGACCGCTGTCGGAAAGCATAATAAAATGATCATTATTGCCCGAAAGCATTACAGCGCCTTCTATATCTTTTTCGGAAACGGCACCTTCGGTGATCATTTTGTTTTCGTATGTTATGGCAGCGAGCGTATCGTTGCAGGTGAAAATGTGTTTAATGCCTGTTTGACCGTTCATCCTGCCGTTGGTTGATACAATGCTGCCGTCATTTTTCAGGCCGTAGACCGCGCCGTTTTCGGTCTCTATTTCTTTAAGGTCGGTAAAAGCGCTTAAATCAAGTGCGGCACCCGAAACAACAGCGTCGTTGTTTACGGTTATGCAGGCAAGTATATTTTTATCGGCGGATATATGCTTGATATCGGGGAGAGTTGCCTCAAAACCGTTTCTGTAAAAATGTAAATTACAGTCCACATCAAGCGCTGCCGTAAAATCGCCGCCTGCCGCAATTTCTGTAATATTTCCGCAGTTGATGACTTCTTTTGTGGAAAGCACACGGCCGCCGTTTGTGCGTGCGACTGTAAATGTATCGCCGCAGGCGATCTCTGCAACATCTTTCCAGTCCTCAACATTGCATTGACCGAGTGAATTGTCACCCGTTGCCTTTACCGTGCCGACAGAACGTACAAAAGCGCTGTGCCATAAGCCCGTGTCAAGCGTTCTTACCATTGTTCCCGCAAGGTCTGCAATAAGTTCATCGCGGTCTTTATAACCCGGAATGGCGGAAAGTGCGGTTATTGCCGAGGTATATTTGCCCGTGGCAAGCAGGTAATTTCCGCGGCGGTAGTCGCTTTCCATAGCAAGTTGGGAAGCATCTTTGTAATCGCCGAGTGACGAAAAAAATGCCTTTGCATTTTCGTATTGACCGTCTTTCATAAATTCGACAGCTTTTTCGTAAGTGACTTTGGGTTTGTAAACGGTAAGACTGTAATATGAACCCGCAAGTATGGCTATCAGCAGTATAACGATAAGTACGGTGCTTTTGCGTGCATTAAGGTCCTCAAAATAGTTGTTTATTCTTTTTTCGGTAAGTTTTTTTTGACTTTTTTCGATTTTTTTATGGGAGTTTTCCAACTCCCTCTGCATACGAGCTATTTCGGCGGCTGCGCGTTCCCGTTCCTCGGCGGCCAGCTGTTCAAGATCTTTTTCATCCATAAAATATTATCCCGTCTTTTTTTGTTTGAAAATCCAATTATTAAAAATCTAATTATTGAAAATCTTTCCAGTATTGTTCGGTATTTCCTTTTTCAACGGCATCAAGATATTCGTCGGCAATATCGAAAATTTCGCCTTCGTCTTCTATAACAAAAAATGTTTTATCGCCGTTTTTAACTACGTTTTTCTTTTTTCTGCCGTCATTAAGCCAGCTTCGGAAACCTTCCGCCCACTTGTCGGCACCTTTGCGGCCTATCTCCTCGTAGCAGACAAGCTCCTCTGTGACTTCAAATATAAAATCCTCTGTTTCAAGTTTGATCTTAGCCATTTTAAGTATCCTTTCAAAATAAAATCGCTTAGCTTATTATCGGCAGACCAAAGTGCTTATAGCATAGATCGGTCACGGTACGGCCCTGTTTTGTACGGTTTATAAAGCCAAGCTGTATAAGATAGGGTTCATATACATCTTCTATGGTGTCGGGCTCTTCGCCTATTGAAACGGCAATGGTGTCAAGACCGACGGGACCGCCGCCGAATTTTTCTATCATTGACAGCAGCATTTTTCTGTCGGTAGCATCAAGGCCTTTTTCGTCGATATCAAGTATATCAAGTGTTTCTTTGGCAACTTTATGCGTTATTTTGCCGTCATACTTTACCTGCGCAAAATCGCGTATTCGCTTTAAAAGCCTGTTTGCGATACGCGGCGTACCGCGTGAACGGCTTGCAAGTTCAAGTGCGCCGTCATCATCTATATCTATATCCAAAACCTTTGCCGAACGCTTTACTATCGCTTTAAGCTGAGCGGGAGTATAAAGTTCAAGCCTGTTTATCACGCCAAAACGGTCACGCAGAGGTGCAGTCAGCAAGCCTGCGCGGGTCGTTGCGCCAATAAGCGTAAATCTGGGCAGGTCTATGCGTATGCTTTTTGCCGCAGGGCCTTTGCCTATAACTATATCAAGCACAAAATCCTCCATTGCGGGGTATAGTACTTCCTCTATAAGGCGGTTAAGACGGTGTATCTCGTCAATAAACAGAATATCGCCCTCCGACAGGCCGTTAAGTATCGCGGCCATATCCCCGGGCCTCTCTATCGCGGGCCCCGATGTGGTTTTTATACTTGCGCCCATCTCGTTTGCTATTATGTTTGAAAGTGTTGTTTTTCCAAGCCCCGGAGGGCCGTATAAAAGGACGTGATCAAGACAGTCGCCGCGCTGTTTTGCGGCTTGTATGTAAACACGCATTTTTTCCTTTACATCGTCCTGTCCGATATAGCTGTCAAGGTTTTTCGGCCTTAAAAG
>CAMNCZ010000212.1 GCA_946534775.1 uncultured Eubacteriaceae bacterium | reverse complement strand
CCTTATATTTTTATTCGTCCCAACTGTGATATACGTTTTTAACATCATCATCTTCATCGAGAAGGTCGAGAAGGCGATTCATTTTTTTGATATCATCGGGGTCTGTAAGTTCGGTGTAAGTCTGGGGGATCATTGTTATTTCAGCCTCCGCCATCGGTATGCCTGCGGCCTCGATAGCTTCGCGCACTGCCGAGAAATCCTCGGGCGCGGTGATTATCTCGTAACCCTCGTCCTCAACTATAATATCCTCGGCACCCGCTTCAATAGCTATCATTTCGAGTTCATCGCCGTCGATATCGTCGTCTTTTTCTATCATTATCTGACCTTTTTCGTCAAACATAAAACTTACGCAGCCGCTTGTGCCCATATTTCCGCCGCCTTTTGTAAAAGCGCTTCTGACATTTGCAGCCGAACGGTTTTTGTTGTCTGTAAGCACCTCAACAATAACAGCAACACCCTTGGGGCCGTAACCCTCGTAAGTGATGTTTTCGTAGTTTACGCCGTCAAGGTCGCCTGCGGCCTTTTTGATGCTTCTTTCTATCGTGTCGTTGGGCATATTATTTGCCTTTGCCTTTGCGATAGCATCGCGCAAACGCGAGTTGCTTGCGGGGTCTGCACCGCCTGCTTTTACCGCAACGGCAAGTTCACGGCCTATTACCGTAAAAATTTTACCTTTTGCGGCGTCATTTTTTTCTTTTTTATGCTTAATATTAGCAAATTTGGAATGTCCACTCATATTTCAGGATCCTTTCGTATTTTTTTCGTATATTCCATAGTAAACCAATAAATAATTATATCATATTATTGTTGATTTTTCAAGCATTATTTCAGCATATCCAGCACATATTCGCCGTAAACGCCCTCGTAAAAAACGTTTTTCGCCTTGAAATAGTCGTTAAGAGCGACCGAGAAAGTTATCGCAAGTTCGTCTTTTTCCTCTTTTAATTGGTCAAGCTGTCCTATCGCCTCTTCAAGGGTACATTCTCCGCGGCCGTATTCCTCGGTGATGGCGATATACTTGCAGAGGGTGTCCGCGTAGGTTTTTAAAAACGGCTGAAGCGGGCCTGCACCGCCTGCGGGTTCAAGATTGTATATTTTATCCGCAATTTCCTTTATTTTTGCATTGTCGCTTGTAGTTATGGTTATGGTCTTTACGTTTTCATAGCCTTTGCCAAAAAAGCGCAGAAGAGCCTGGTTGTTGTTCTTTACGGCAATGCTTTTCACCTCTTGGCAAAGGTCGTAGGCCTGCTGTATATAGTCCTCCTCGTTTTTGGTGGCTTTTCCGTTGGGGTTTTGATAATCCGACGGGGTTGTATCCTCGGTGAAAATGCCGACATTATGCGTGTTTTGGTCCCATGTCACGCTACAGCCCGAGGCCTCGCTGAGTGCACGCACGGGAAGCATCATCCTGCCGTCTTGTATTATGGGGAAAACCGCGCCGCCTATTGCACGCGAATAGCCGTCTTTTGTAATGCGCAGATCGCCCGTGTTTGCGGTTATCTCCGTGCTGCCCGAAGTAAGTGTGGCGGTTTTCAGGCTGTCATCCCAGCTGACTGTATAGCCAAGTGTTTCAAAAACACCGCGCAGCGGCACATAAGTGCGGTCGTTTACTATTATCGGCTGCACATCCGAAAAGACTACGGGCACTTCGTCTATGCTGACGGTCACATCGGCCGCAAAAGCGCTTGTTGATAATATCGCTGCAAAAACAGCGGCTATCGGTAAAAGAAATTTGTTTTTCATACTGCATCTTCCTTTTTCAAATTTTGTGAAAAAAGCACCGTACCAAAGATACAGTGCTTTTTGTCGTTAAGTGTGGTTTAAAATTATTTTGCGTAGTCTACGGCTCTTGTTTCCCTTATAAGGTTTACCTTTATGGTGCCCGGGTATTCAAGCTCCGTTTCGATTTTCTTGGAAATATCGTGCGCCATAATTGTAAGCTGGTCGTCGGATACCTCCTCGGGTACTATCATAACTCGCAATTCGCGGCCTGCCTGAATTGCGAAAGATTTTTCAACGCCTTTAAACGAATCTGCAATTTCTTCAAGCGATTGCAGTCGTTTGATATAACTTTCGAGTGTTTCGCGTCTTGCGCCCGGTCTTGCTGCGGAAATAGCGTCCGCTGCCTGTACAAGTACCGCGATGATACTCTGCGGTTCCACATCGCCGTGATGTGCTTCGACCGCGTTGATAATAACCGCGCTTTCGCGGTATTTGCGGCAAAGGTTAGCGCCAAGTTCAATATGAGAACCTTCCATATCGTGGTCTATTGCCTTGCCTATATCGTGCAGAAGACCCGCACGTTTTGCAAGCGTGATATCAACGCCCAGTTCTGCGGCCATTATACCGCAAAGGTGTGATACCTCTATAGAATGTTTAAGAACATTCTGTCCGTAACTTGTTCTGAATTTCAGCTTACCGAGTAAACGTACAAGTTCGGGATGAAGATTGTGTACACCCGTTTCAAAGGTAGCGGCCTCGCCCTCTTCCTTGATGGATGTTTCAACCTCTTTTCTGGCTTTTTCAACCATTTCTTCGATCCTTGCGGGGTGTACCCTGCCATCGATAATAAGTTTTTCCAAAGCGATCCTTGCTATTTCTCGCTTCATTGCGTCAAAGCCCGATAAAATAACTGCTTCGGGTGTGTCGTCAATAATAAGTTCAATTCCCGTAAGGGATTCAAGGGTGCGGATGTTTCGACCCTCACGTCCGATAATTCTGCCCTTCATTTCGTCGTTGGGCAGTGAAACAACGCTTACCGTAGTTTCCGCAACGTGATCTGCCGCGCAGCGCTGTATTGCGTTTGCGATGATCTCCTTTGCTTTTTTGTCGGCCTCGGACTTGGCCTTTGTTTCCATTTCCTTGATAAGTACGGCGGTTTCGTGCTGAAGGTCATTTTGCACCGATGCAAACAAATATTCCTTTGCCTGTTCGGCGGTCATACCCGCAATGCGCTCAACCTCTGCAATGTGCTGCTTTTCAAGCGCCTCCACCTCTGCGGTGCGTTTGTCAAGTTCCTCATTTTTGCGCTGAAGCTGACTGTCGCGCTTGTCAAGTGTTTCCGAACGCTTATCAAGACTTTCTTCCTTCTTTTCAAGACGTTTTTCCTGTCGTTGAACTTCGTTCTTGCGCTCTTTACATTCCTTCTCAATGTCGTTTTTTACTTTAAGACCCTCTTCCTGTGCGGCAAGAAGTATCTCCTTCTTTTGCGCATCGGCATCGCGCCTTATTTCTTCAGCCGATCTTTTAGCCTCAAGTTTTATGTTTTCGGCCTCACGCTCGGCAGAACCGATCGTGCCTTCGGCAAGTTTTTTTCTTGCGTACTGACCGATACAGAAACCGCTAACAAAAGTAATGAAAAGTGCAGCAAGGATGATAATAACTTTAACTATTCCTATCAAAGTCTTAACACCTCCTATTTAGTTTTCAATGTACAACAAAAGCAAAACTGCTTTAAATATGATCATATTGCCGCAGGGCATAATATGCCCGCAATAATACTATTCTATTTTATAACTTTTTTCAGTCTATGTCAAGTGCTATGTTGCTGTTTTGTCGATTTTTTTGGTTTTTGATTTTTAACAAATGCAAAACAAAAAAACATTTGCGAAATATGAAAATCGGTGATAAAATAATGTTATGGAAACGCC
>CAMNCZ010000211.1 GCA_946534775.1 uncultured Eubacteriaceae bacterium | reverse complement strand
AGAACCCATTTATCGACCACAAGCTTCTTGATATCTCTCTTAACTCTACATCAAAGTTTGAGGCGCGTGTTCTTCATACAATTCAGGAATACTATGCACAGAAGAAGGAACTTCCCAAGATCCTTACATTCTCGTTTGCTGCTTACCTTGCATTCTATCGCGGCACAGAGATCCGCGAGATCGGCGATGCTATGAAAGTTCCCGTACTTGTAGGCCACAGAGGAGACGAAGAATACTTCATCAAAGACAGCGCAGATGTGCTTGAGTTCTATGCAGCTGCATGGAAGGGCGTTGATGTTTCCGATAAAGCTCAGGTTGCTGAACTTGTTAAGAAAGCTTGCGGCAACAAAGATTTCTGGCTTGGCGCAGACCTCAACACGGAACTTGGCAACTTCCCCGAGATCGTTACGGATCATCTTTACGACCTGCTTAACAAAGATGTTAAGAGTGTTGTTGCGGAAGTTATCAAATAATTTCTACATATTAATAGATACGATAAATAAACTATGCCCCTGCCACAAAACAGGGGCTTACCCCTAATTATGGAGGTTTATCTATGGAAAAATACATTAAAATACATCCAAACGACAACGTTGTTGTAGCTATCGACGACATTAAAAAGGGCGAGGAGATAATGGGCGTTGCCGCTGCCGAAGATATTGCAAGGGGCCATAAAATGGCGATTGTTGAGATACCCGAAAACGAGAATATCATTAAGTACGGTTATCCTATCGGCCACGCAACAACAACTATCAAGCCAGGCGAATGGGTACATTCTCACAACGTAAAGACAAATTTAAGTTCTACACTTGAATATACATACAATCCGAAACTCAATCCCATCCCCGTTACACGCAAGGAGACTTTTATGGGCTATGTGCGTAAAAACGGTGAGGTCGGCATCAGAAACGAGATCTGGGTGGTAAATACAGTTGGCTGCGTAAACGGCGTTTCAAATGCCATTGTTGAAAAGGCAAGGGCCAAATACGGCGATAAAGTTGACGGCATTTACAACTTTGTGCATCCCTACGGATGTTCACAGCTTGGCGAAGACCACGAAAACACACAGAAACTTCTTGCGGGTATGGTAAGACATCCAAACGCCGCAGGTGTGCTTGTTTTAAGCCTTGGCTGCGAAAACAACAATATGAATGAATTTAAGAAAGTTCTCGGTGAATGGGACGATGACAGAGTTAAGTTCTTTATCTGTCAGGAACACAATGACGAAGTAAACGATGCGGTAGATGTTATTGGCGAACTTGTTGAGTATGCTCAGCAGTTCAAGCAGGAAGAAGTGCCCGCAAGCAAGCTTGTTATCGGCCTTAAATGCGGCGGTTCGGACGGTTTGAGCGGTATCACGGCAAACCCGCTTGTAGGCCGTATCTCCGATATTATGGTAGCTAACGGCGGCAAGACCGTTCTTTCGGAAGTTCCCGAAATGTTCGGCGCAGAGACTATTCTTATGGATCGCTGCGAAAACAAGGAACTTTTCAATAAGACTGTAGACCTTGTAAACAACTTTAAAGAATACTTTATTTCCCACGGCGAACCCGTAGGCGAAAATCCTTCACCCGGCAACAAAAAGGGCGGTATAACCACTCTTGAAGACAAATCCCTCGGCTGTACGCAAAAGGGCGGTACTTCCGATGTCAAGGGCGTTTTGCTTTACGGTGAAAAGGCAACTGCCGACGGCCTCAGCCTTCTTCAAGGTCCCGGTAACGATATAGTTGCCATCAGCGGTATGATGGCGAGCGGATGTCATCTTATCCTGTTTACAACGGGACGCGGCACACCTGTCGGTTCACCTGTTCCCACTGTCAAGATCGCGACAAACGACGACCTTGCAACCAGAAAATCCAACTGGATAGACTGGAATGCGGGCAGACTTATCATTGACAAGGAAATGGACAGCTATGCAGAGGAGTTTTTCAAATACATCCTTGATGTGGCTTCGGACCGCGTAAAGACCAAAAACGAAATAAACGGCTACAGAGAAATAGCTATCTTTAAAAACGGTGTAACATTATAAAAAAATCGGAACAAAAGGGGTAGAATGATGAAAAAGCTCGGGGCTGCATTGCTTTGTGCATTGATGTGCGCTGTAAATGTTTCAGGCGTATATGCCGATATATATGAGGGTGCTGTTGGCAGCGGAGAAACGATGACGTTTGTCACCGCGCCCGACTGCGTATATGTAAACGGCATAAGAATGGTAAAAATAGCATCTTTTATGAAATATAAATACGGCGCGAACACCATCTGGAATGCTGAGACCAAAACGGTTGATTTTTATTATGACAACGGCAACGGTGTAACGGGGCATCTGCGCGCAAAGGTCGGTGCAAGTTATGTCGATTACAGCGGCGTTTTTGTGGAAAACTGCTATATCCGTACCAAAAGCAGGGAAACAACGGCTTATTCGGGCATACCCAATCAGGTGATAAACGGCAGCGTTTATGTTGACGAAAAATCACTTGCAAACTATGTTCTTATCGATGCATATTTAAAACCGTAATAAATTAAATTTATAATATATAAGGGGGTCATTTAAAATGGGCTTTATTGACGAAAACTTTTTATTAAAAACAAAAACGGCACAGAAACTTTTCCACGAATACGCTAAAAGCGAACCTATTTACGATTTTCACTGCCACTTAAATCCGCAGGAGATCTACGAGAACAAGAACTTCTCCGATATTACGGAAGTATGGCTTGGCGGCGACCACTACAAATGGCGTGCAATGCGTTCTTTGGGTATCCCCGAAGAAAAGATCACGGGCAAGGACGTTGACAGCTTTGAAAAATTTGAAAAATGGGCAGAAACTATCCAGTATGCTATCGGCAACCCGCTTTATCACTGGACTCATCTTGAATTACAGAGATTTTTCGGTATCTATGAGCCTTTGACAAAGAAGAGTGCAAGAAGAATTTATGACCAGATCAATGAAAAGCTTGCTAAGCCCGAATTCAGGGTACGCGAACTTATCAAAATGTCAAATGTTGCGGCAATCAATACTACCGACGATCCCGCCGATTCACTTGAATGGCACAAGAAGATCGCGGCAGACGAAACTGCATTCAAGGTATATCCCGCTTTCCGTCCCGACAAAGCACTCAATATAGATGCACCTACTTTTGCAGACTACATCAAGACACTTGGCGCAACGGAAAACACCGAGATCAAGACATTTGCAGACCTTAAAGCCGTTCTTAAAAAGAGAATGGACCTGTTTGATGAAATGGGATGCCGTGCTTCCGACCACGCATTTACATACGTTCCCTGCGTAAAGGCAACAGATGCCGAACTTGATGCTATCCTTGCAAAGGCACTTTCGGGAACAAAGCCCGAAAAAATCGAGATCGACAAGTATCGCACACAGCTTATGCTCTTCCTTGGCGGCGAGTATACAAAGCGCGATTGGGCTATGGAGATCCACATGAACATCAAGCGTGACAACAACACAAAGATGTTTGAAAAAATGGGTCCCGATACAGGTTTTGACTGTATATCCGACTGGTCAAGCTGCGAAGGCCTTACAAACCTTATGGATCTTCTCAACTACAACGACAGCCTTCCCAAAACATTGTTATTTGCGGGCAATCCTGCCGACAACCAGGTTATCGGTACTATCCTTGGCTGCTTCCAGTCAAGCGAGG
>CAMNCZ010000210.1 GCA_946534775.1 uncultured Eubacteriaceae bacterium | reverse complement strand
GGATGTGCCCAAGGCGGCGGCGGTCGTTTCCCAGCTTGAAACGGACACCGCGGCAAATGTACTGCACGAGATAGAAAAGACAAAACGTGCGCTGATAATAGATATCCTTAACCCCGACCTCCAGGCGGAAATAAGGCTTATCGCATCTTTCGACGAGGATGAGATAGGCAGCCATACAACCACAAACTGCATAGTTATACGCGAAAACCTTACCATTAAAGAGGCTATGAACGAGTTGGTGCGCCAGGCGGAGGAAAACGACAATATCGCAACGCTTTTTGTTGTTGATGAAAACGGGGCGTTTTACGGTGCTATCGATCTGAAGGATCTTATAACCGCACGCAGCGGGCATAAACTGGAGGAACTTATAATCACATCTTTCCCTTATGTTTATGCGCACGAGACGATAGACGACTGTCTTGAAAAACTGAAAGAGTATTCCGAGGATTCCATTCCCGTGCTTGACAACAGCAACAAGCTGCTTGGCGTTATCACCGCCAAAAGCATAATTGAGGTAGTGGATGACGAAATGGGCGAAGACTATGCTAAATTTGCGGGTCTGACCGCCGAAGAAGATTTAAAGGAGCCGCTTGGCGAAAGTATGAAAAAGCGTTTGCCGTGGCTTTTGGTGCTGTTGGTGCTGGGTATGTTGGTATCAAGCGTTGTCGGCTTGTTTGAACAGGTGATAGCGCAGCTTACGCTTATTATGGCATTTCAGTCGCTTATACTGGATATGGCGGGTAATGTCGGTACGCAGTCGCTTGCGGTGACTATCCGCGTTTTAATGGATGAAAACCTTGTATTAAAGCAAAAACTCGGCCTTGTGGTAAAGGAAATGCGTGTAGGCCTTTGCAACGGTACGCTGCTCGGCGGCATATCGTTCGTGCTTGTGGGGCTGTACATCTGGCTTTTTAAGCAGCGTGAACCGCTTTTCGCCTTTGCCGTTTCGGGCTGTATAGGTATCTCCCTTGTGTTGGCAATGCTTATTTCAAGCGCGGTCGGCACGCTTATACCGTTGTTTTTCAAAAAAATAAAGATAGACCCTGCTGTCGCTTCGGGTCCGCTTATCACTACAATAAACGACCTTGTGGCAGTTGTGACATATTACGGGATGAGCTGGATATTGCTGTTGAATGTTATGCATCTGGCGGGGTGAGTGAATGACGGAGTTTATTTTGATGTATATTGTGGCGGCCGTGATAATGTGTATGCTTACGGGCAGTATGTTTTATCTTGGCTTTGCCGCAATTACCATATTTATGGTGTTTGTGGCCATAGTCAGCGTTTATTTTCTTATATCGGTTTATAAACTGCTGCGCACAAAAGCCTGTATCGGCGAGTTTGTAAAGATAGCCGATGTTAAAAAAAGCAATATCAAATTTGGCGGCGAACTGAAATACAAAGTTGCCGTCTACCGCATAAACGGCAGGGAATATGAGGCGGCTTTTCCCGCAGAGGGCTTGTTTGGCGTATACTTCTACCGAAGGACAAAAAATTGCAGACTGTGGCTTTACGAAAAGGAAGATATGGTCTTTGACAGCTACAATGTTGCATCGTGTATCGTCTGGCCCGCATTTTGCGCAGTGTTTCTTGCGGCAGCGGTGTATATGCTGAAAGTGCTTATAGATATGAGGTTTTTGATATAGGGCTATTGTTTTTGAACGTATTTTGAGTTATAATAAATATAAATAAAATTATAAATTGTGAAAGGAAAAAATTATGAGTATAGATCTGAAAAACAGACATCTGCTTACTCTTTTGGATTTTACACCCGAAGAGATACAGTATTTACTTGACCTTGCCGAGGAGTTAAAGGCAAAGAAAAAGGCGGGAGAACTGCACGATATGTTCCGCGGAAAAAATATCGCGCTTATTTTTGAAAAAACAAGCACCCGTACACGCTGTTCGTTTGAAGTGGCGGCGCACGACCTTGGTATGGGCGTTACATATCTTGACCCGTCGGGTTCGCAGATAGGCAAGAAAGAGAGTATTGCGGATACCGCGAGGGTCCTTGGCAGAATGTTTGACGGTATAGAATACCGCGGCTTCGGTCAGGAAATAGTGGAGGAATTGGCCAAATATGCGGGCGTACCCGTGTGGAACGGCCTTACAAACGAATTTCATCCCACCCAGGTGCTTGCCGATATGCTTACCATAAAGGAGCACAAGGGCAAAATCAAGGGCATCAAGCTTGTTTATATGGGCGATGCACGTTATAATATGGGCAACAGCCTTATGATAGCATCGGCAAAAATGGGTATGGATTTTACCGCTTGTGCGCCGAAAGCTTATCATCCCAATAAGGAACTTGTGGACAAATGTCTTGAGATAGCAAAGGAAACGGGTGCAAAGATAACTCTTACCGAAAATGTGGAAGCGGCTGTCAAGGGCGCGGATGTTATCTACACCGATGTATGGGTATCTATGGGTGAGCCCGATGCGGTGTGGGAAAAGCGAATAAAAGACCTTCTGCCTTATCAGGTAAACAAAAAGGCTATGGATATGGCAGGTGAGCAGGCGCTGTTTATGCATTGTCTGCCTGCTTTTCACGACCTTAACACGGGTATCGGCAGGGATATCAGCAAAAAATTTCAGAT
Source organism: uncultured Eubacteriaceae bacterium (assembly GCA_946534775.1). GTDB lineage: Bacteria > Bacillota > Clostridia > Lachnospirales > CAG-274 > RGIG4310. Next base: position 1,122 of record CAMNCZ010000210.1, on the reverse strand, counting down.
TGATGAAATGGAAGTTACGCACGAGGTTTTTGAAAGCCCCGCTTCTATCGTTTTTGACGAGGCCGAAAACCGTATGCACACTATAAAAGCCGTTATTGTGGCGAGTTTAAGAGGTTAAAAAATGGAAGAGAACAAAAAAGTTATTTATTCGGCAATGCAGCCTTCGGGTGTGCCTTCACTGGGCAACTACCTCGGCGCGCTGAAAAACTGGAAAAATTTGCAGGACGAGTACAACTGCATTTACGGCATTGCAAATATGCACGCACTTACGGTAAGACAAAATCCTACCGAACTGCGCCAGCGTACAAGAAACCTTATAATTTTGTTTATGGCTTTGGGTATCGACCCCGAGAAAAATATTTTGTATGTGCAAAGTGATGTTTCGGCGCATGCGGAGCTTGCGTGGATACTGAACTGCTTTACATATATGGGCGAACTCAGCCGTATGACCCAGTTCAAGGATAAATCGGCAAAGCACGCAGATAATATAAATGCGGGTCTTTTCACATACCCCGCACTTATGGCGGCAGATATCCTGCTTTATCAGGCGGATATGGTGCCCGTGGGCGAGGATCAGCGCCAGCATCTTGAAATAACCCGCGACCTTGCGGAACGCTTCAACAATATCTACGGTGATGTATTTAAAGTGCCCGAGGGCTTTATCCCGAAAGTGGGTGCAAGAATAATGGGCTTGCAGGAACCCACAAGAAAAATGAGCAAGTCAGAAAGCGATAACGACAACAACGTTATTTTTGTGCTTGATGATTTAAATCAGATAGCAAATAAAATAAAACGTGCCGTTACCGACAGCGACACCGAGGTTCGCTACGATCCCGAAAACAAGCCGGGTGTAAGCAACCTTTTAAGCATCTATTCCGCTATAAACGGCAAAACTCCCGAAGAAAATGCACTTGAATTTGCGGGCAAGGGCTACGGCGATTTCAAAAAGACCGTCGCAGATGCCGTTGTTGAGGAAATAAGACCTATTCAGGAAGAGTTTAAGCGTATAGCCGCAGATAAAGCGTTTGTTGATAAGGTTATCAAAGAAGGAGCCGAAAAAGCGGGCTATATAGCAAATAAAACACTCAGAAAAGTTAAAAAGAAAGTCGGTTATCCGAATTA
>CAMNCZ010000209.1 GCA_946534775.1 uncultured Eubacteriaceae bacterium | reverse complement strand
CAGACTGGTAAACAAGATATCGGAAGTTGATATGCCCGACGGCGCAGGCGATTTTCGTATGATGAACCGTCCAATGGTAAACGCTGTTATCGCAATGAGTGAAGTTCAGCGCTTTTCAAAGGGTATTTTCAGTTGGGTCGGTTTTAAGACCAAGTGGATAAATTTTGAAAATGTTGAACGTGCTGCGGGCGAGACCAAGTGGAATTTCTGGAAGCTTTTTTCCTACGCTATCGACGGCATAACAGCTTTTTCCACTTTCCCGCTTAAAGTTTCAAGCTATGTGGGTTTGTTTACTGCGGCATCTGCATTTATCTACCTTATATATATAATAATAAAAACGCTTGTTTACGGCAAAGACCTGCCCGGTTATGCATCTACGATAACACTTATATTGTTTGTCGGCGGTATGCTTTTGCTTGCCTGCGGCATTTTGGGCGAATATATCGCAAAAATATATATCGAGGTAAAAAACAGACCCGTTTATATAATAAGGCGCACAAATATAGATGAGCCGAAAGACGATTATCGTAATTAACGGGCGGTGAATTATGGAAAAGTTTTTAAAAAAATATATTAACCGTGAAACGATAAGCTATCTGATTTTCGGTGTGCTGACCACTGTTGTAAGCCTTTTGACCTACAAGCTTTTTACCGATGCGTTCCTGCATCTGACAGGCGAAAAAAGGGTCTATATTTCAACGGGTCTCAGCTGGATATGTGCAGCCACCTTTGCCTATATAACCAACAGGATATTTGTTTTTAGATCGCAAAACAACGCCTTGAATGCGGTCCTTAAAGAAATGGTCGCCTTTTACGGCGCAAGAATACTGTCGCTTGGTTTTGAGGAAATTTGGATGTGGTTTACGGTGGATCTGTTGGGATTTGGCGATAAGATACTGAAAATTCCGTTTACTTCGCTTTCTTTTGACGGCGATTTTATCTGTAAAGTAATTGCACAGTTTGTTGTTGTAGTACTTAACTATTTTTTCAGCAAGCTGTTTATATTTAAAAAACATAAAGAATAATTTATAAAACAGGGGGAGAAAAAAGTGAACAACAAGAAAAATACGCTTTTAACAGATAATAAGTATGTACTGCTTACTTTTCTTTTAGCGCTTCTTATTTACGGGATCACCTATATATTAAGGGGAGTATTTCCCTTTGGTGATCAGATCGTATTAAAGGTCGATCTTTATCATCAATACGCTCCGTTCCACGAGGAACTGCGCAGCCGCATACTTAACGGACAAAGTCTTTTCTACAGCTGGGAAGGCGGTCTCGGTAAGGAATTTCTGGTGCAGTCGGCGTACTATACTGCCAGTCCTTTAAGTATATTTATATTGCTTTTCCCGCAGAGCGGTCTGCCGGAAGCACTTGCATTATTCATTATACTTAAAATCGCATTCAGCGGGGCATTTTTTGCCTACTATTTAAGAAAAACCTTTGAAAAGAACGATCTTACCATTGTTATTTTCGGCCTTTTATATGCATTTTCATCATTTATAACAGGCTTTTACTGGAATGTTATGTGGCTTGATGCGGTAGCACTCTTCCCCATTGTTGCGCTTGGCATACAGCGCCTTGTGGATAAAGGCGATCGTGGGATATATCTTATCTCGCTTGCACTTGTAATAATTATAAACTTCTATATTGCTTTTATTGTATGTGTATTTTCCGTACTTTATTTCCTTGCATATATGTTCGGCAAATATTCGTTGGAAAAAAACAAAGACCTTATAATAAACAGAACGATCAATTTCGGTGTTATCTCACTGCTTGCGGGCGGTTTGTCGATGTTTTTGACAATACCGACGGTAATTGCGCTTTCGCACACCGCTACAAGTGACTCCAGCTTCCCGAAATTTGAGATATACGAAAACATCTACCAGCTGATAACAAACCACTTTGTCGGCGCACGTCCCGTTGTTCTTGCACGAAACGAGGACCTTCCGAACGTATACAGCGGTGTTATCACAATGCTTTTGATGCCGTTCTATTTCTTTAACAGAAGGATAAAATCAAGAGAAAAAATGTGGTTTGGCGGCCTGCTTATATTTATGTTGGTTTGCGCCTGCGTAAAACCTATGGATTATCTTATCCACGGCGCACATTTCCCGTCAAACCTTCCGCACCGCTACACATTTATATACAGCTTTATACTTATAATGATATCTTATAAGGCATTTTTAAATTTTAAAGATGTTAAATTTGACCTTATTTACAAAGCGTTTGTATTCTATGCGGTAATAATTTTCTTTACGGAGTACATTCTTGTACCCAACTACAGAGAAATAGACAAGGTACTTACTACACCCGATGTTATTGTAAATATCATCGCTATGGTAGTTTATACAGTACTTTTGTACTATACCCGCAATGCAAAAAAGAGCGAACAGAAAACGATACTTCTTGTTTTACTGGCCTGCATAAGTGCCGAAGCACTGTTTTCAAGCTATGAAGGCCTTGACAGAACCACCGATAGAGACAGCTATGTAAAATATATTGACGGTACAAAACAGGCGGTAAATTATCTTGACCAGAAAGAAGACGGTCACTTCTACCGCACGGAGTTCCGCCGTTTTACCACTATAAACGATGCTTCTCTTTACCACTACAACGGTTTCTCTCAGTTTAGTTCTATGGCACCTGGCGGCATTTCGGAACTTATCGGCGACCTTGGTATCGCCGCAACGGGCAACAGCTACCGTTACTATGACCCCACTGCCCTTGTTGATGCGATGTTTGATATGAAATACGTTATGAACAAGGCAAAGGAGAACGGTGACGGCGTACTTGACGGCACTATCAAAAACGAGCGTTATAATTATGTAAATGCATTTGATAATGTATGGATATACGAAAACGACCGAATCCTTCCGCTTGGCTTTATGGTTTCAAACGACATCAAAAACTGGCAGACAAAAGATTCTATGCCGTTTGATGTACAGAATGATTTTATAAAATCAGCAGCCGGCATTGACGAAAAAATGTTCACCGATATCCCGCTTTCAAATGTTGACTACACTTATATGAACATTACCGAGCAGGTAAACGACAACACATATAAATACGAGCTTACCGACCCCGCTAATTTAAGTCTTTACCCCACCGTTACAGCAAAGATAATTTCGGATAAAGACCAGTATATCTATTTATATGTAGATGCGGGCAACACAAAAAATGTTACTTATATTACAGATACGGCAAACGAACAGCGCGAACTTTCCGCCGGCAAGAGTTTATTTGATATAGGCCACGTTAAACAAGGCGAGGAGATCACCGTAAAATTTGAACTTACAAACAAAGGTGAGTTTGAACATACCTATCGTAAAGACGGTACTTTCAAAATTTATGCCGCAAGTTACGACGATGCCGTATTCCAGAAAGCTTACGACAAACTCAAACAAAATCCGTTTGAAATAACAAGTTTTGAAGATACGGAAGTATCGGGTACAATAACCGCCGATACGGACGGAGTTATGTTTACATCCATCCCCTATATTACGGGCTGGAAAGTATTTGTTGACGGCAACCGACAAGAAAAAGTTTCTATAGGCAGCGACGGCCTTATAGGTGTCGATCTTTCCGCAGGTACACATACCGTAACATTTAAATACACCCCCTCGGGCTTCTTCCCGGGTATTGTTATATCGTTGATATCTGTAGGTATTGTTGTGGCTTATGTGCTTTTAATAAAGAAAAAGCCCGCAAAAAAAGCCCGCA
>CAMNCZ010000208.1 GCA_946534775.1 uncultured Eubacteriaceae bacterium | reverse complement strand
TAAATTACTCGAATCAAGTGAGCAAGCTCCCTTGCTTCTCATAATTTATATTATAACATATTTTACAAAGACTTACAACCAAAATAATAAATGTATATCAAATTTTTTAAGCCATTTTTTTAAGCTGCATCATTTTTGAAAATTACATTTTTAAACGGCATAAGCGCTGTCGCCAATATCTCTCCAAGCACAAAGCAGCCTAAAACCTCTCCCACAAAAACAGCAACATATATTGACGCGATCATACAACACTGTACACATATTCATAGCCATAATCTTCTGCATAGCGTGCAGCCTGCGCACTGCTGACGTATAATATGCAGCCAAGTTCCGCAACGGGACCGTTCGGCAGCTGTGTTTTCGCGGGTATTATCAGTGATTTAAGCGATGAACAGCCTTTGAAAGCATCTGTATCGAGTTTTCGCAGATTTTCGGGCAATATGACTTCTTCAAGTGCGGTACAGCCCCTGAACGCTCCGCTCCCTATTGACATTTTTTCACATTCTTCAAATCTTACCGACTTTAACTTTTTGCAGTACCGGAACGAACCCGAATATATCATTTCATACCCCGACGGTATAATTATCTCTTCTATATTCGAGTTTTCAAAGGCTCCGCCGTATACGGTTTTTATAGGTGTACCGTTGATTTCATCGGGCAGTCTGCCGCCCGTATAGTTTATGTCCGCTCCCATTATTCTGCCGTTTATGATATCCGCATATACTATCCCTCCGTCGGTTTTATACGGATAATAAGTATCACCCGTTGTTGTTTCAACAAATTCCGTTGTTGCCTCTGTTGTTGTTTCGGTAGTGGTTTGTGTTGTAGTAGCAAGCTCCGCAGGCAGTCTGTATTCTTCCAGAAGGACTTTCTGCATTATTACCGCCGCATCGTTTGCGCTCAGCATACCGTCAGCATCTGCATCCGCATATCCAAACCAATTTACACTCTTGTCCTCAACAGGCAGTCTGAAATCCTCTATAAGAACTTTTTGCAGCACAAGCGAGGCATCGTTTGCGGTAAGCATATTATCGGCATCCACATCACCGAACATATATTTTTCTCTGTCATATAAAACCAGCGTGTAATTATCATAATATACGTCATATCTCTCGATATATGTTTTTGCATAATCAAAATTTCCCGCAAGTTCTTCTTTTATCGGGATATCATTGATATACCAGGTCAAAGTATTTTTCACTCTGTCAACTTCAACACTAAGTTTTCCCCAATCGTCAAAGGCCTCCAGATAATGTGTAAAAGCCTCGTCGCTTGTCGAAATGCCTACCCTCTCATAATCTGCCTTCAACGGTGAAAAATAGTCAGGTATCTCATTTGTCTTAATATCCACGGATACCGCAAAATGTGCCGATCTGTACGGCAGTTCACACACAAACGGCCACGCGATCAGGTCTGTATGCTCTGCGGTAAGCGCATTTGACTGATTTGAACCCACTCCATACGCCGTGTTTACAAAACAATTACTCCCTCTTTCGGTGTGAAATATCTCGTTATTCGAGTAGTTTTCAAAATCCTGTACGGCAGTGTATTCACCCTTATCCCTGCGCTCGTAATGTCCTTTGGTAACTATCTCTTTAACGGACTGTACCGCCGTTTCTATCGATTCATCATCGGCTGTTTGGTCATTATAAACTTTATGCGCTTCATTGAGAATATTTTTTATCTGCGTTTGAGAGTTTTCGGTCAAATAACTTAAATCAAAGCTTTCTATCCTTTTTATCTCATCATATAAATTTTTCTTGCTGCCGTATTTAAGTGCATTTATTGCGGCATAGATATTATCTGCCGCTGTTTTGTAATTTTCTTCGCCTGCGGTCTTCCCTTCGGCTACAGCATCGTAAAGCCGCTGTATGCTTTCTTTTGTATATGGTGTTAAATCCGTTTTCTCCGCCCTTTCTATCATTGCATCAAGATATTCCTTATCCGAAATGATAATATTGCCAAGTGCCGCTTTCAAGTTTTCCGCCGCTTCGTCCGTCTGAACTTGTGTAGGTTGTGACAAATTGTAGACATTCACCGCATATGCCAGCGCATTTTGCAGCTCTTCCCAATCTTTTGCCGCGAAAAACAGTATATCGGCGTTTTCGGCTTCGTCCATCAGTTTTTTCAGCTGCGTAAAATCCACGGGATACTCATCGGTTTCGCCGTTTAAAATATCTTCCGCATAATTCTCAAGATATGTATAGCCGTTTGCGGCAATTTCCGTGCTGTCCGCCTTGTTTGCATCAAGACCGTTTGTTTTCTCCCATTCATCGGGTATGCCGTCATTGTCCGTGTCCTGCTTTTTAATGCCGTGCAGCGGTACATATCCGCCTACATCTTCGGGCGAGTCTATAAGCCCATAACCCGATCTGCTGCCCGTAGGTGCGGTAGAGTTTATCACATCATTGACAATACGCCTGTCCGTATCGTCACGGAAAAAACTTGCACCGACATTTTCAAGAACATCCGAATATGCTTCTTCCGCAGAAACCGTCGTTACGGGATAGTCGTACAGATATTGGTCGTTAGGCCATAGCTTGCCGTTTTCATCAATATAGCCGTCACTTATCTCCATACACATCGACCCGTCCGGAACTCCCATTACCCCGCTCAGATTGTCGTTTGTGACCGAGTCATTGCCTTCCATAATATTGCCGTTTACATAAAGCGTTGTTCCTTTTCGGGTAGGACCGAGGTATGAATGATAAAATACATTGCTTTTTTTGGCAGCAGACGGTTTATAATAGTTGTTCACAAAATTTACCCTTACGCCGTTTTCACCGCCGTAGCCCGCATCCGAACGCCAGTTGTAAAATACATTATTTCTTATGTCCACCAGGCTTTCATAATCGGGCGTATCATTATAGGAATGTACGGTAGCACTTGTACCTATACGCGGCATACGGCTTTTATGTGTAGACATCAGGTTATGATGAAAACTTGCGTTTATGCCGCCCCAGATACCGCCGTAGCCGTGTGCGCCCTTATCGTGAAGCGACTGATTAAGGCTCTCGCTTATAATGCAGTACTGCGCAGTGAAATTTTTATTTTCGTATGCCGAAAGACATTCGTCTACCGACCAGCTTACCGAACAATGATCTACAATAAAATCCGTACAATTTCTTACACCCAGCCCGTCTTCCTCGGAATAACAGGTATCACCCGGGCGAATACGCAAATACCGCAATATTACATTGTCACAGCCCGAAAACAACACGCTTTCACCGCTTATGCACACGCCTTCCCCGGGCGCCGTCTGTCCGAGTACCGTTAAATTGTCAATATCCGTTATTTTAAGTATCGAGTTTAATTTGATATTACCTGCCACATCAAAAACTACAATTCGGTTTCCTTTGCTCACCGCATTGCGGAAAGAACCGTAGCCGCTGTCATTAAGATTTTTAACGTGATAAACTTCAATATTTTCCGCCGCCCTTGCGCCGAGTGAATACATACCGCCGCCCTCCGCACCGGGAAAAGCGGTAAGTTTATACTCCGCAAATACATCGGCATTTACCGAACCAAAAGCTACTGCCGCCGCCAGCACGGCGCACAATCTTCTCTTTAATATCATTTTGATACCCCTGTCTTTTTTCTTCTTATAACACATATTTTTCTTGTTTTCAACAGTTTGTGCACGAAATGTTATTTTTACGTCATAAACGGTAATTACTCCATATTGTTTGCTGTAATTTTATCATAAGTAAAAACAAATGTCAACCGTACACGGTTAAA
>CAMNCZ010000207.1 GCA_946534775.1 uncultured Eubacteriaceae bacterium | reverse complement strand
GGTCTCATTGTTATACTTTTTGACCTTTTTTTGCAGCTCGGTAAATTCGTCGTAATCTTCCTGTGTTATCTTTCCCGCATCAAGAGCACGTTTCATAAGACCTTCCTGCTCCTTTACGGCAAACTGCAAAACAATAAGGTTCTGCATAAGCTTTTTGTCGTTGTCTTCGTTGATCTCCTCAAGCCTTGTCTTACAGGATGAAAAGTCGCTTTCAAGCTTTTGCACCATTTCCTCCAGTTTTTTGGCGGAAACATTGCTTTTTTCGGCGTATTCCATACAATCGTCGGCAGCCGTGTCTATCGACATAAATTCGTTGTAGAAATCATCATCGACAAGCCCCTTTTCGTGCATATCCTCAAGTTTTCCGTACAGCGTGGCAAGCTCGGTGTCAACGCTTGTAACGCGCGTTTTGAGAGCATCTATCTTTTCGATGTCCTCCCCGCTTTGTCCGCCGCAGCCCACAAGCAGCATACCCGCAAGCAAAATTGCAGTTAATCTCTTTTTCATTCTATTATACCTCGTATCTCACTTAAATCATTTACGCCGTATTTTCGCATATATTCCTCTATACCCTCAACTGTTTTTACGGTCGCATAAGGATCGACAAAGTTTGCCGTGCCAAGAGAAACACCCGTTGCACCCGCCATAATAAACTCCAGCGCATCTTCTGCGTTTGATATGCCGCCCATACCGATGATCGGCACATCAACAGCCTTGGCGACCTGATATACCATCCTTACGGCCACGGGTTTTACCGCAGGTCCGCTCATACCTCCGACTTTACGCTGCAAAACGGGTTTTCTGCGATAAATATCTATCTTCATACCCGTCAGAGTGTTTATAAGGCTTAAAGCATCCGCTCCACCCGAAACGGCGGCTTTTGCTATTTCCGTAATATCGGTGACATTTGGCGTAAGCTTGACTATAAGCGGCTTGTCGGCAAGTTTTTTAACGGCTTTCACCACGTTTTCCGCCATTTTGGGGTCGGTGCCGAAACTCATACCGCCCTCACTCACATTCGGGCAGCTGATATTCAACTCCAGCATATCTATATCCTGTCCCTGTAATTTTTTTACAACATTTTCATATTCTTCCACAGAATGACCGCAGACATTAACAATAATTTTTGTATCAAACTGTCTTAAAAACGGTATATCGTTTTCGATAAACCAGTCAACGCCGGGATTTTGCAGGCCCACACTGTTAAGCATACCGCCGTAAACTTCGGCTATCCTGGGTGCGGGATTTCCTTTCCACGGCACGGCTGCAACACCTTTTACCACCACTGCCCCAAGCCTGTTAAGGTCTATAAAATCCGAAAATTCCCTGCCGCTGCCAAAAGTTCCCGATGCCGTCATAACAGGGTTTTTAAGTTCCACTCCGCATATATTTACCTTTGTGTTTATCATTCCCAGCACACCTCCTTAGAGTCAAAAACAGGGCCGTCTTTACAGACTTTCTTGTGTGCCCAACCGTCTGCCGCCGTTTCGTCTTTTATCTTCACCACACAGCCCACACAGGCGCCTATGCCGCAGGCCATTCTCTCTTCCATTGATACCTGCAGCGGCATATTTCGTTCCTCACAATGCAATGCAAGAAACTTGAGCATTATCTTCGGTCCGCAGGAATAAACCGTGTCTGCGGTCAGATCTTCGCTTTTTATAAGGTCTACGACATTTCCTTTAAATCCTACCGAACCGTCGTCTGTCGCGATATACACCTTTGCACCCGCTTTTTTAAATTCTTCGCTTAAAAAGCTGCCGCTGCGGAAACCGAGGACCACCGTCACGTCACTGCCCGCCGCAATAAGTCTTTTTGCCGTTTCAAGCAGAGGTGGCACACCTATTCCTCCTCCGACAAGCAAAGCCGATCCGCTTTTAAGATCGTACCCGTTGCCGCAGGTGCCGAGTATACGCACACTATCCCCTTCCATTAAGCCCGAAAACAACTCCGTTCCCTTGCCTACCACCTGAAATACTATGCGCAGAGTTTTTTCGCCGACCTCACATATACTTATCGGACGCGCCAGCAAATTGACACCGTTATCGGGATATATCTCTATAAACTGCCCCGCTTTCGCCATAGCTGCGCACTCTGGACATTCCAAAACTATGTCGTATATCCCCTCACTCAATTTATTGTTCGATAAAACTACCGCTGTTTCTGTCTTTTTCATATAATCACTCCTATCTCAAAATCCACCAAAAGCAGTGTATTTTGTTTTTTTTCATTATTCATTATTCACTATTCATTATTCATTCTTTTCAGGTACTCCCTGTCTTTATCCGTCAAAATCGCCTTTTCAAGCAGATCGGGGCGTTTTTTTGCCGTGCGTTCGAGGGATTTTTGATGCCGCCATTCGGCTACTTTGCCGTGATGTCCGCTTGTCAGCACTTCGGGTATCGTCCTGCCGTTAAAAACAGGCGGCCTTGTATACTGCGGATATTCGAGCAGGCCGTCGGAAAAGCTTTCATCGATAAAACTTTCATCTTTATTCAGCACACCGCTGATAAGCCTCGATACCGAGTCGATAATACACATTGCGGGCAGTTCTCCTCCCGTCAGCACAAAATCACCCACCGATATCTCTTCGGTCACGATCTCCTCTATCACTCGTTCGTCAACACCCTCGTAATGGCCGCAAAGTATCACTATATCGTCAAGTTTTGACAATTCCTCCGCCTTTTTTTGATCAAAAGGCCTTCCCTGCGGAGACATATACAAAACAGGGGTGTTTTCGGCAAGTCCGTCTTTAAAACTCATATACGCATCATATATCGGCTGCGGCTGCATAACCATTCCCGCGCCGCCGCCGTAGGGATAATCATCAACGTGTCGGTGCTTGTCCTTTGAAAAATCGCGTATATCCACGGGAACTATCTCTATAAGGCCGTTTTCTATGCCGCGGCCTATAACACTGTGCGAAAGCCCGTTTGTTATCATCTCCGGAAATAATGTCAGCACATAAAATCTCATTCCAGCAATCCCTCCATAAGATGAATATGCATAACCTTGTTTTCCGTATCCACTTTCAAAACACACTCTTTTATTGCGGGAATAAGGATATCCTTGCCGCTTTTGGGCTTTATGATATAAACATCGTTTGCGCCCGTAAACATTACATCCTTTATTTCACCTATCTCGCTGCCCTCTTCGTCAACTACCTTCATACCGAAAAGGTCCTTTATATAATACTCGTCTTCCTCACACGGCAGCGCCCATTCTTCGGGAATACGAACTTCCTTGGTCTTGTAGCGCTCCGCAGCTGTCATATCGTCAATGCCTTTTAATTTAAGCAGCACAAACTGCTTGTGATAACGTACTCTCTCTATCTCGTATTCCTTTTTGTCGATAAAAACACTTTCCAACAATTCAAAACGCGTTATATCGTCTGTTGTTGGTATAACACGCATTTCGCCGTGTACACCCTGCGTGTTAACTATCTTTCCAATAAGAAAATCATTGTTTTTGTTGTCTTCCATTTTCTTCTCCCGTAAATTTAGTATAGTTTAATAATATCAAAAAAAACCTTTACCGTCAATAAAAAGCAAAAGTTTTTATATCGGATGTTATCGATAATATAAATTATGAGAAGCAAGGGAGCTTGCTCACTTGATTCGAGTAATTTAATGGCACGAAATCTATGATTTCGTGACGTTTATCGGAAGATTTATCTTCCGATAATATAAATTATGAGAGTTGAGAAAATTTATTTTCTCAACTCGATTGATTTATCAGAGTAAAAACAGCACTTT
>CAMNCZ010000206.1 GCA_946534775.1 uncultured Eubacteriaceae bacterium | reverse complement strand
TCAATCTACTTGTAGACTAGATTTAGCACTTGGTAAAATAAGTTTTGAAGAATATGTAATTCTATTGGAAAGGTTAAGGGAGACAGAAAATGGAATGATAAGTTCTGAAGAATATGAAACTATACTGGAAAAATTAAGGAAGAAAAAAAATAATAAAAAAATAATAATGGAGACGCTTAAGCTTCTATTTAAATAATTTTTAATTTTTTCTATTGGGATATCTCTATTCCATTTCTTTTTTATAAAGTATTCTATTTTATCTTCTATAGAAAAAAGGCTGACTTCGGTCAGCCTTATTTTATATATCGTTTCTTACAGCAATCGCCTTTGGTACATAATTGCCGCTGCGCCAGCGGTTTTCCTGACTTTTGATAAGCGCGTAGCTTACCGCAACAAGCACAAGCCCAAGCACAAAACCAAGCAATTCGGGGTTTGGTATATTGGCGCTTAAACAGCCGTAATAGCCGCCCATAAGGCCTATCATAAACATAACGAACGGGAACCCGTACATTATCAGCACCGCTTTTATAAAATCAGTCTCTTCAAGTGCAATTTCAACTTTATCGCCCACCTGCGCACTGCATATATTTTCCGCGCGGATAAGCATTTCTTCAGCCTTCATACCCGCGGAGCAGGCGCGGCATTTAGCGCAGGCCTCCTTGCGTTCAAGCGATACGACCACTTTATCGTTTTCTATATCTATTACTTTGCCTATTTCAGCCATATTTACTCCCCTTTGCTTGCTGCCCTGACAAGCAGCACAATACCTATCCAAATAAGTGCCGAAGGTATCACATAAAGCATATATGTGCGCCAATCGGTCAATTTAAGTATACCGCAGATTATCAGAAAAATACCCAGCTGCAAGCGCGATGTAAGCGCATAAGTACCGCCAAGCAGATAATCGAGCACAAGTGCAATGCCCACACATATAAGCAGCGTACCTATCGTATCTATGCCTGTCAGTCGGTTCAGCAGCGTATCAAAGCCAAGCAGCATAAACAGGCACAGCCAGGTAAGCTGCCCGCGTTTGCGCTGCGTTATAAACAGTATCGCAAAAATTATTGCGGGTATAAAAAATATCGCACTTGCCGCAAGCGCCGAATACATCAGGCTGTCAAGCTGAATGATATGCAGTATGCCCCAATATGTAAAATAACTGCCCAAAATAAGCGCTAACAGGCTTTTGTTGTAAAAATGCGCAGTTAAAAGTTCAATACCCGCAATTGTTATTATAACCGTGCCGAAACTTATCGGCAGTACATTGCGCAGTAAAAACAGTATGCCCGCAAGTATAAAAAATATACCCAGCAACACACCGTTGCCTCTTCTTGTCATAATATCTCCCCTTTTTTTGTTTTACGAAGGATACTCTATTTTAAGTGTTTTTTTATCGAGTGCGACTCCTTCGAGTACAAAAGCTAAAAACCCGCTGTTATTGTTGTCTTTTCCTTTGGTTTTCCGCTCTTTTTTCTTGAAAATATCAAATAAGCCCATATCAATAATTCCTTAATTTTCTGATATATGCAAAGGTTTTCTCCTCACCTTCTTCGGCCAACATTCTTAAAAGTTTTTCTATCATATCCGACGTTTCGGGATGTATCTTTCGCTTTCCCTTTGCCCTTAAAAAATATTCAAGCGCATAGCCGTCGTGATAATTTTTGCCGCCGTATATCTTGCTTGCGGCAACACGGTCGCAAAACATCTCTTTAACATATTTAAGCGGCATTTTTACGGGCTGCATCTGTTTGGTGCGTGGATCATAGTCGGTCCAGTATTCAAAATGGTGCTTGTTGCGCCCTTTGTGGTGCATCCACGCGAAAGAATAGCCGTAGGCCTCCCTTTCACCCTCGTTCGGGCTTCTTGTGCCCTGATAGAATTTTACCCCGGGGAAAAATTCCTCGGGGGAATATTTTGAAAGGTCGTGCAAAAGCCCTTGTATAGGTATGCCCGCACGCAGGCAGTGGGCAATTACCTTGTGCCTGTGGCGGGTTATCGTGACCAGATGTCCTATAAAATTCGATCTCATAACTGTGCGCCTTCTACTGCATCAACATTTTTTGCAGGTGCTTTGGGCTGCTTTTCCTCGGATGCCTCTTCTGCCTTCGGCTCGGGTTCGGGCTCGGGTGCAGGGGGCGGGGTAAGCATCATATCGTAAAGTTTCATATACTTTTCGGTAGATGCACTCCAGGAATAGTCCTTGCGCATACCGCGTTTCACCATATCCTGCCACATATCGGGCTTGTTATAGTAAATTTCCTTTGAATATTCTATAACGTGCAGCATATCGTGTGCATTGTAGTTTGTAAACGAGAAACCGTCGCCCGTATTGTCATACTCGTTAAGCGGAATGACGGTATCTTTAAGGCCGCCCGTTTCCCTTACGATAGGCAGCGTGCCATAGCGGAAGGAGATCAGCTGCGTAAGGCCGCAGGGCTCGAATGCCGACGGGATAAGCAGACTGTCGGCAGCCGCATAAAGCTTGTGTGCAAGGTCGTCGGAATAAAGGATATTCGCAGAAACTCTGTCCTTGTATACCCACGCATAGTGCTTGAACATATTTTCATAGCGCTCTTCGCCCGTACCGATAACAACAAGCTGAATATCGTCATCGGCAAGTATCTCGTTTATAACGCAGTTGATAAGGTCAAAACCTTTCTGGTCGGTCAGGCGCGAAATAATGCCGACCATATATTTGTCTTTGTCAACAGGCAGACCCAGCTGTTCCTGCAAAGCTGTCTTGTTTGCGGCCTTGCCTTCCCGTGAATCCTTTAAGCCGTAATTTTTATATATCTTTTTGTCTGTTTCGGGATCGTAAATAGAATAATCAATGCCGTTCAATATACCGAAAAGCTGATGATTTCTTGCCCTTAACAGGCCGTCAAGACCCTCACCGTAGTAAGCCCACTGAATCTCGCGTGCGTAAGTTTTGCTGACGGTAGTGATATAATCCGCATAAACCAGGCCGCCTTTAAGCATATTTGCGCCCTTGTTGAACTCCAGCTTATCGGGTGTGAACAGATAGTCGGGCAGACCCGTAAGACCACGGATGTATTCGATATCCCAAACGCCCTGGAAACGCAGGTTGTGTATGGTCATAACCGTCTTTATATCGCGGTAGAATTCACTGCCCGCAAACTCCGTTTTGATATAAACGGGAATTATACCAGTCTGCCAATCGTGGCAGTGGATAATATCGGGCTTGAAATCTATCATTGGCAGCACGGAAAGCACAGCCTTGCAGAAGAAACAGAAATTCTCGATATCCCAGCAGATATTGCCGTAAGGCTGCGAACCGCCGAAATGTGTCTTATTGTCGATAAAATAGTACTTTATACCCTCATACTCATACTTCATAACGCCGACATACACCCACTGGAGCATATAACCCGCACTCATATAAAAGTGACCCACATACTCAAACTCCGACTGGTATTTTTCGGGTATACAGGCATAATTCGGGATTATGACTCTGACATCGTACTCGTTTTTGTCAAAAGCCTTCGGGAGTGCGCCGACAACATCGGCCAAACCGCCCGTTTTAATAAAAGGTACACATTCGCTCGCTGCAAATAAAATTTTTTTCATAGTCATCACCTTATCCCTTTCCTGCGTATTTTATAATTTCCGATATTTAATAATTTTATTATAACATATACCGCCCATAAACTCAACAAAAATTTTATCGAGGTTTCTTGTTTTGTGAATTATCATTTATGCTCGTTGTCGCGCAGCGACAACTTCGTGGCGAAAAACAGGT
>CAMNCZ010000205.1 GCA_946534775.1 uncultured Eubacteriaceae bacterium | reverse complement strand
TGATATATTCTGGGCGGGGGATACAAAAACCGTTACAATAGAAAAAGAAAATACGGAAATAACCATAGTTATAGGACAGAAAAACTACTATTATAATGGAGTATCACACGATATAGACGTACCCGCACAGATAATAAACGGCAGCACTATGCTTCCGCTTCGCGCCATTGCCGAAGCTGCGGGCCTTGGCGTTGTATGGAACAGTGAGGAAAAAACGGCTGTGCTTATGTCCGATAATACGGGAGATACCTCAAAAACCGTATCTGTAGAGTTGGGGTCTGTAGAAGATCAAAAATTTGCGGATGAACTTTTCGATATAGCGAATAACTTTGATACGGCAGTTAAAAATTACAACGAAGTGCTTGACTGGGTGAGTGAGGCAGGTATTCACGGTGAGGAAGATTACAAAAAAGTCGCAGATGCCGCAGCGGAAATGAAAAAGGCGGCAGACGAAGCAGGCAGCAGATTAAGGCCCCTCATCTGCACCGAAAAATTGGGTGCATTAAAAAATGCGTATCTGAAATATATCGGATATACCGCCGAAAACGCAGATGTGGTTTATAAATATTTTTCGGGTGAAATGCCAAGTGAGGAATTTGCCGAAAAACTGGATGATACTCTCGCAAAGTCATATTCTGCCGAAACGGAATACAATTCTTTATTGGAGGAATTGGCTTTACAAAGTCGATAATTTAAAAAAAATTTACATTATGCGGCATAAATATCTGTTTTTTGTATTGACTTTTTAACGAAATAATTATAAAATTAGTAATGATTATAAAGTAAAATATAAAATATAAAAAGTATAATGCATTAATACCATTAAAAATGGATTTGAATATATAGGTCTCATATTTTGGAGACAGGCAATGGATAACTACATTGCGGGAGGAAAGCAGTTATGGCAAAAAGCAGTAAAAGAAAAGATAACGGCAGTACGTCGGCAAAGTATTACAGTGACGATGTTACAAAAGAAGTTGTAGGGCAGCTGTTTGAACAGTATACGGCAGATGATGGCAAAAACTTTTTTGCACCGTCTTCAAGACGCAGCAGCCGTGATGAAGAAGAAAGTATCAAAAAAGAAGAGGACAGAAAAAGTTTCTTTGACGAAGCCGAGGAGGAAGAGTTTGAGGAAGAGGAAAAACACGAGTCAAAGCTGACCAGTTTCCTTAAAAAGGCTAAACAGGCAGTTCTTCAGCCGGATGATGACGATGATGATTTTGACGATGATGACGGAGATATTTTTGAAGATAAGCCCAAAGTCGGCGAAGAAGCAGCAAATCAGGAACAGCCAAGCGAAGAGGCTCAGCAAACTTATGTGCCAAGACGCAAGGAAAGGCAGAAAAAGCCCAGACCCGAACGTGTGCAGCGGGAGTCGGTCGAAAAAGAGGAAGATATCTTTCCCGAAGATGTACCTGTTGAGGAACTGAAAAAGGGCAATACGGAGCCAAAACAAGAAAAGAAGCTTACACGCCGTGAAAAAATGGAAAGGCGGGTCGAGGAAAAGCGCAGAAGCGCAGGCATAGTACAGGCCGAAGAAAATGCTGCGGAACGTGAAGAAGAGGATTTTGAGGACGAGGAGTCCGAAATAATCGAGATACCCGTAGCAAGGGTCGCGCTTATAGCGATAATAGTGATAGTTGCGCTTCTTCTTGTGATACTTGCAAGAAACAGCATACATTACAGTTCACAGCTAAAACAGGCAAAGGCGCAGATAGAGGAACTGGAGAAAAAGAACACTTCTTCCACTTATGAAACAGAGATAGAAGAGTTAAAAGCAAAAAATGAGGAACTTACAAAACAGCTTGACGATATCAGGGCAGCATCGGCCGTTGTATCGGAGTCGAGTGCAAGCTCTACGGCACCGCAGACAGCGGGCAGTGACCCGACAGTGGGTGCAGGCGGCGAGGGCGATGCATCCAATTTAAGCCAGGGCGTAAATTCTTCACAAAGTTATGAAATAAAGACTTATACGGGCGAGCCGCTTTGGGATTTTGCTGATTCGATTTACGGCGACGGCAGCCGCTATGAGGATATTCTTAAATTTAACAATCTTACACTTGATGATTTTGAAACAGGCAAGGTAGGTAAGGGTACAGAACTTAAAATACCAAGCTAAGCATCTTTTTTGCGGAAACACTGATTTTTTTCTGAAGTAAATCAGTGTTTCCTTAATTTTCTAAAAAATTCCAAAAAATTTTAAAAAGAGGTAAAATATGAATATAAATGACAAAAGTTTGCTTGAACTGCGCGAAATAGCCAAGGAAATGGGCTTAAAGGGCGTTACGGGCTTAAAGAAAGCAGAATTGGCAAAGGTTTTGCAGGCAGAGTATGACAAAAAGGCCGAAGAAGAAAAAAGAGAAAGCCTGAAAGATGTTCCTTATCCGGAAGAAATGACGGAGCAGTCGCAGTATGACAGGGAAATGGAAGCGGCAAAACCCGATTATATGGCCGATATAGACAGCGGCAGGACCGACGAAGGTGTGCTTGAGGTATTGCAGGATGGTTACGGATTTTTGCGTACTGATAATTATCTTTCAAGCGAAAAGGATATCTATGTTTCTCCGTCACAGATAAAGCGATTTAAATTGAGAACAGGCGACAGGGTACGCGGTAAAATACGCGTTGCCAAGGAAAACGAAAAATTCCCCGCGCTTTTGTATCTTTTGCATATAAACGGCGACCCGGCAAATAACGTTGGGTGGCGTCCGCAGTTTGAAAAACTGACACCTATTTATCCCACCGAAAAATTAAAACTTGAATATAAGAAAAACAGCCTTTCAACAAGAATTATGGATATTATAGCGCCTATAGGCAAGGGTCAGCGCGGTATGATAGTTGCGCAGCCCAAAGCGGGCAAGACCGTACTTATAAAGGAAATAGCAAACGCAGTGCTTGCAAATCATCCCGAAATGTATGTGATAGTGCTGCTGATAGACGAGCGCCCCGAGGAAGTAACGGATATGCAGCGTTCAATAGTCGGCAAAAACGTGGATGTTATCTATTCCACCTTTGACGAACAGCCCGAACATCACAAACGTGTGGCGGAAATAGTGCTGGAACGCGCAAAAAGACTGGTGGAACAGAAAAAAGATGTTATGATACTTCTGGACAGCATAACAAGGCTTGCAAGGGCGTATAACCTTACTATCCCAAGCAGCGGCCGCACGCTTTCGGGCGGTCTTGACCCCGCATCACTTTATATGCCCAAAAAGTTTTTCGGCGCAGCCAGAAACATAGAGGAGGGCGGCAGCCTTACCATACTTGCGACAGCGCTTGTGGAAACGGGTTCGCGTATGGATGATGTTGTTTTTGAGGAATTCAAGGGTACGGGCAATATGGAACTTGTGCTTGACAGAAGAATGAGTGAAAAACGTATTTTCCCCGCTGTTGATATTTTAAAGTCGGGCACAAGGCGCGAAGAAATGCTGTTGACGCCTGAAGAATTGGATGTGGTGTATTTTATAAGAAAAAATTTAAATAACGCCAATTCGCAGGAAGCTTTGGAACAGATGGTGGATATGTTGGAAAAGACAAACACAAACGCAGAATTTATAGAATATATGCTTAAATGCATTAAGGTGCAGAAAAACAATTGACAAAAATTAAAGTAGTTATCAAAAAAATTGTGTAAAATTTATAAGTAATCAGACAAGATAACAGCAGTGGCTTCGGGCTGGAAACAATGATTCGGAGCAAGGTGAAAATTCGCCTTGCTCTTTTATATTTATAGTAAACGACATTTAAAAATGTCCTTTACTATAACCCTGCGGGGCATG
>CAMNCZ010000204.1 GCA_946534775.1 uncultured Eubacteriaceae bacterium | reverse complement strand
AAAACGGCGATTTCATCTTTATCCCCGAGGTTGCAAAGGGCATAAAGGAAAAAGCGGGCGAGTTTAAGGCCTATGTGGTAAAGGACGGCAGTATGAAGGAATTTACCCTTAAAATGGGCGAGCTGACAGACAACGAAAGAGAGATAATCTTAAACGGCTGTCTTATAAACTATAACAGAAATAAAAAATGAGGCGTAAGCGTTATGGAACCGTTATACGAAGCAAAATTTGAATATACTCCCCAAAATCTGCGCGAGATAGTATGGAGCATACATAAGAAGATCGCTCTCGGTCTTATGGCGGCAGTGGGGATTCTCTTTTTTCTTCTGGAGCTCGGACGCGGCGCGGCAGCTGCGCTTGTATTTGCGCTGGAAGGAATGGGAGTTTATCTAATCTTTTATCTTGTACAATTTTTACTTACAACGTCAAAAGCGTTTAGACAAAGGGAAAAGTTCGGTTATACAAACCAATACAAGTTCTATGAGGATAAGCTTGAAGCATATTATCAAGGCAGCTCATTAATCATTGAATATGAAAAATTATACGGCATAAAGGAAACCAAGGATTATTTTCTGATTATTCTCGCCGGCAAACAGGTCCTCCCGATGATGAAAAAGGACAGCCAAAAGGAGCTTTTGGATTTTTTGAGAAATAAAATTAAAAACGCTTGAAAAAATTTCAATAGCGAGACAGGGGTCAGACCCCTGTCCCCTTTTAAGCTGAAACAAAAACGCCGCAGTCTACCCGCGGCGTTTTTGTTTGGATATGAATTAATATGAATTGAAAAGAATTATCGAAAAAACTTACATTGCAACGCAAAGTGCGCCAAGCACTATACACGCTACACCGATTATTTTCTTTTTTCCTATTTTTTCTTTAAGCAGGGCGTATGAAAGTATCATCGTCCAGATATAGGTCATTGAGGTAAGGGGCAAAACCACCGAATAATCAAGGCTTCGCAGCACGATAATATTTATAAGGGCAGCTGCGACATACAAAAAGCCGCCTATATACAGGTTGATATTTTTTATCAGCTGCAAAAGGCCTTCGCTTGACGAGGCTTTTTTGAAAAAGACCGATGCGACCGCGCCCATACAGGTCATTGCCGCTATCATAATATAATTTATCATTCCTCGTCACCCCCTGCGATAAGTATAACACCCGTTGTTATAATGATTATACCTATAACTTTAAGCAGCGAGAGTTGTTCGTGCAGCACAAAAACACCAAGCAGGGCGCTGAGTGCGTAATTGGCGCTTAACATAGGCTGCAAAACCGACACCGTGCCAAAACGGTAGGCTATAAGCATAAGCAGCGCGCCAACACCGTACAGCACAAAGCCCGCCAACACAAACAGCAGCCCGTACTGCGCCCCCAGTTTCCAGAAAAGCTGACCCACACAGGCAAAAACCGCGGCCGTCAGCATCAAAATTATACCTTTTTTGTTTTTTTGAAATGATTTGTACATAATTACACGTTACTCCCCGGGATAGAGTTCTTCTATCTCCTTAACGCTTTCAAGCGTCATTCTGCCCAGTTTTGCGGCACGAAACTCATCGATAAAAATGCTTGCGGTGCGTTTTAAGTCTATCTCGCCGCCGCGTGCCTTGAAACCGCGCGATTCGCCTATGGACGCAAGTATCTCATGCGCCGCTGTTTCCTCGGTAAAATCTATAGAATATCTGTCTTTAAGCTGCTGCGGGTAGAGAACACGCAGTTTTTCGATAAGTCCCACGGCAAGTTCCGCAAGGTCGAGAATATCGTCATTCACGGCGCCCGTAAACGCAAGGTTTTGCCCTACCCTGTCGTCCTCAAACTTGGGCCATAAAATGCCGGGCGTGTCCAGCAGTTCAAAATCGCGTTTTATCTTCACCCACTGTTTACCGCGCGTAACACCCGGTTTATCGCCTGTTTTGGCAGTGGACTTTCCGACAAACTTGTTGATAAATGTAGATTTGCCGACATTCGGTATGCCCGCTATCATTGCGCGGGTCGGAACGTGTATTCTGCCCCGTGCCCTAAGTCTTTCGACTTTTTCCGCCATAAGCGCCGCCGAAATATCGGTTATGCCCTTTATCCCCTTGCCCGTAATGCTGTTTACAAGCAGCACACGAAAACCTTTGTCCTCAAAATACTTCACCCACTCGGATGTTTTGCTTTCATCGGCAAGGTCGGCTTTGTTGAGTATCACTATACGCTTTTTATTGGCCGCAAGCTTGTCGATATCGGGGTTTCGGCTGCTGTAGGGTATTCGCGCATCCAACAGCTCTATAACGATATCCACCAGCGAGATATTTTCCTGCATCATTCGTTTTGTTTTGGTCATGTGACCCGGGTACCACTGTATATTCATAATATCACCTCTCAGCAATTTAAAAAGCTCATTTTAATAAGTATATCACATAACCCACATTTTTGCAACAACCTTAAAATTTTCCCAAAAACCGATTTTTTCTATATCCTCTTTTACGCAGACGGGCACCGTGCCGACAAACTCGCCGTTTACCGTTATATCGGCGCAGCCCACATTTTCTCCCGCCTTTACGGGCGCTTTCAGAAACGGCGGCAGTTTGAATTTTACGGTAATTTTTTCGTCCGGTTTAAGCGCAGTGGAAAAATCGTTTGCATAAACAAGCCGCGCCGTTTTTTCGCTGCCGTTTTTCACACCCGATATCCGCACCAAATCGCCTTTATCTATTATCTTTTTATACGAAAAATTCTCAAAGCCAAAGTTCATCAGTGCCTTTGTATCACTCCACTTCGCCTCTTTGCCCGCATTGCCCCAGCCGCTTGCAAAAACCACGCTGACAAGTGTCATATCGCCGCGTTTTGCCGCCCCCGCAAAGCAATGCCCCGCCTTGCCCGTAAACCCCGTTTTTATGCCGAGTGCGCCGTTATACTCACTCAGAAATCGGTCGTGGTTGTAAATCGAGTAACTTGCCTTGTCCGTTTTGAAATTTACGTTTTTGGTTTGGATAATTCTGCAAAACTCCTTGTTGTCAAGCGCATAAGCCGCCATTTTGGCCATATCCCGCGCAGTCGTGTGATGATCGCCCTTATCAAGGCCGTTTGGGGTGACAAAAAATGTATTTGTGCAGCCTATCGCAGCCGCCTTTTTATTCATCATATCACAAAAATTTTCAACGCTGCCGCCCACCCCGACCGCAAGCGCCACCGCCGCATCATTCGAGGATTGAAGCATCAGCGCATACAACAGCTGCTCAACGCTTATCCTTTCGCCCGCTTTCAGCCCCATTCTCACCTTCGGTGCGGCACAGGCGAGTTTATCTGCCTCTATCACCCTGTCAAGCGGCGAATTTTCCAACACGACGATCGCCGTCATTATTTTCGTGGTGCTTGCGGGCGCCATCGGCATATCGCCGTTTCTCTCCCACAGCACGCGGCCGCTCTCCTTTTCCGCAAGTACCGCCGCAGCTGCCTTCACCTGCGGTTCTTCGGCATTTACGGGAATATTTATTGCAAATATACACAAAAACAAAGCAAAAATTTTTCTCATAAATACACCTTTGGAATTTACGATTAAACTATTTATATAATATTTCGTGAAAAGGCAAATATGCCCCAAATATTTCCGCCAAAGCAAGCATAGCATTAAAGAAAACGGATTTTTTATGAGTACATATTTACAGCAATTTCAAGACCTGACATCGCCCGTAACGCTGATAATCAAGTATCGCGGGGATTTTGCCGCACTGCCGCGGGAGTTGTTTTTTTCGGCGGAGGACCTTGGCGGGGGTTTTGCGGTAGTTTCTGCCGCA
>CAMNCZ010000203.1 GCA_946534775.1 uncultured Eubacteriaceae bacterium | reverse complement strand
GGGAAAAACAGGAAAACATTGGTTAAGGGAAAATGTATAAAATTTCTGTAACAGGACAAATTAAAAATACAAAAATTGAACAGGGAGTTAAAAATGACCTTTTATTATGACACTTCCGCGCCCGACTTTTCGCTGCGTTTTCGCTTGCAGTTTGAAAATATGGCGCCCGAAAAAGACATTGTGTTTTTGTGCATAGGCACCGATAAAATAATCGGCGACAGCTTAGGCCCATATATAGGCACACTGCTTAAACGGCGGGGCTGCTGCGTTTACGGCTGCATCGGCGACACCGTCAACGCTACCAACCTTACCGCAGCTATCGTGCAAATTTTCCGCCGCCATAAAAATCCGTTTATCATTGCGGTAGATGCCTGTCTCGGCCGCCGCGACCACGTCGGTTTTGCCTCGCTTTCCACCGAAAAACTGAAAGCGGGCGCGGGGGTAAATAAAATTTTGCTGCCCGTTGGCAATATATCGGTAACAGGGATAGTAACGGAGTTTGGCGCAAACAGCTTTAAGCGGCTGATGAACGTATCGGAAGAACGCATAGTGGGTATGGGCCGCGCTATGACCGATGCCCTTTGTGCCGCCCTGCCGACAAAATAAAAAAACAGAGTACGCATATTGCATACTCTGCCAAAAAAACTTGTTTTTTCTAATCCTCTCTCAGTTGGACAAACATTACGCCCACATCGGCAAGCGGTTCGTGAAGGATCTCCGTACCGCGGTGATCTTCCGCAATGCCGTAGCGCCAGTTGCCCTTTTTATCCTGGTATTTTACGTTGCCAAGCTCAACATCGGTGATAAACTGTAATAAATCTATAATATCCTTACCGCCGAACAGTTTTTTAAACCACATACCCTTGATTATCCAATCGTTGCTGGGCTCATACTGTGTCTTCTTGCCTGTCAGACCGTCCACAACAGCTATTACCTGCTGCTTTTGATTAACGTAATACTCAGTACCGCTTATCAATCTGATAAGTATATACTTAGCCATAAACCATTCACTTCCTATTCTAAAAAATTGCTTACTTGTATTTCGGTCTGCATTATGGTGCAAACCTTCCTTAACCATATTATATCACAAAAACTCATAGAAAAAAATATCAAATTTTAAAAATTTCATATCTTGTTGAATTTTCACAAAATAAACGTAAATGTCAGTTAACAATCCACAATTTTCTGTTAAAATTGCACATACACACATAACAGTTTGTATCGTTCGTGTCAATAAATGTATTATTTTGGGGCTTTTTTATGAAAAATTGACTATAAAACAGTTTTTTACTTCTTTTTAATGCCCGAAAGTGTGTACCATACGTTGCCTGCAATAAGTACGGATGAATAAGTACCGCAGATAACGCCTACCATAATAGGCAGGGCAAATTCCTTGATATCCTCAACACCAAAGATGTAAAGCGAAAGCACTGTAAGGAAAGTTGTGAAAGAAGTGAACAAACTTCTTCTGAGTGTCTGGCTTACACTGTTGTCGATAAGTTCTTCCTTGGTCTTGTAGCGTTTTCTGTTTTCACGCACACGGTCAAATACAACGATGGAAGCGTTGATGGAATAACCGAGGATAGTAAGGATAACCGCAATAAACGTAGTGTTCATAGGTATTCTTAATATAGCATAGCAGCCTATTACGATAAGTGCATCGTGCAAAAGCGCGAGAACGGCACTGGAACCCGTCTTTACATCGCGGAAACGCAGTGTTACATAAATAAGCATTGCAATACAGCTTACCACTACCGAAAGGATGGATGCACGCTGCATCTCCTTGCTGATAGTACCGCTTACGTCCTGAATGGAGAAGCTTTCTGCCGTGATAGAATATTTTTCCATAAGCTTGTCGCGAAGAGCATTTCTTGTTTCGGTATCAAGCGATTTTGTCTTGATAGTCACCTGTGTGCCGTCTGCGCCGACTTTCTGTACCTGCGGGTTCTTGTTGCCCGTAACTTCCTCAACTATAGCGGCAATCTCGCTGTTGTCAAACTCTGTGCCGATATTTACATCAATGGCGGTACCGCCCGTAAACTGAACATCAAAGTTGAATGCGCCCTGGTCTTTGGAAGCGTTTACGCCCATAAATACAAAGCTTGTGATTATAATGATAACGGGGACAGCAAAAAATACAAAACGGTTTTTCACTATCGGAAGCACCTTTACCGCGTTACTCTTTGAAGAAGAGTAGAACGACGGATTTTTAAGGCCCGCACCAAGCAGTGATGTAAGGATAAGCCTTGTAATAAATATCGCCGTGAACATAGAAACTATGATACCAAGCGAAAGTGTCTGCGCAAAACCCTTTACGGGGCCCGTACCGAGCCAGTACAGTACAACGCAGGCAATAAGCGTTGTTATATTACCGTCAAGGATAGCGGGAAGAGCACGCGAGAAACCGTTTTTAATGCTTGTTTTAACGGTCTTGCCCTGGTTTACTTCCTCCTTGATACGTTCAAAGATGATAACGTTCGCATCTACCGCCATACCGATAGAAAGCACGATACCCGCCATACCCGGCAAGGTAAGCGTAATGCCGAAAAGGCTGATAAAAATTACAACAATGCCTGTGTAAATAACAAGCGCAAGGTCTGCCGCGATACCGGGTATGCGGTAGAACAAAAGCATAAACACAAGTACCATAAAGATACCTATAACGCCTGCAAATAAGCTTGTTCTTAACGAGTCTGCGCCGAGTCTTGCGCCTACTTCGCTGTAATCTATTACATTAAGGTTGAAAGGCAGGCTGCCCGAACGGATACGGTTTGCAAGCGATGTAACTTCTTCAAGTGTGAAGTTGCCCGTGATCTGTGCCTGACCGCCCGTGATCTCCTGCTGTACGGTGGGCGCGCTTACTATCATATCGTCCATCTTAATGTAAAGCGGCTTACCGATGCAG
Source organism: uncultured Eubacteriaceae bacterium (assembly GCA_946534775.1). Lineage (GTDB taxonomy): Bacteria > Bacillota > Clostridia > Lachnospirales > CAG-274 > RGIG4310. The sequence goes on along the minus strand of CAMNCZ010000203.1, from coordinate 895 downwards.
GCCTTTGTAGCCTCCGCAAAAGCCTTTGCGCCTTCGGAGTCAAATTCAAGCGATACAAGATACTGGTCCGTGCCGCTGCTTGCGGGCTTTGCATCTTTTACGTTTGAACCGTCAACCAATACGTTGCCGTCTTCATCGCAGAATGTAAGGTGCGCCGTGGAACCGATGTCGTCAACAGCCGTCTGCGCATCGTCAACGCCCGGGATCTCTACCCTGATTCTGTTTTTCAGGTCGCCCTCGATGCTGGCCTCTGCCTCTGTCCAGTTGTAGTATTCAAGTCTTGTCTGTATCATTGAAACGGCAGCTGCCATTTCTTCCTCAGACGGGGTTTGTTTGTCGGCTTCGTATACGATATATACGCCGCCCTTCAGATCGAGACCCTGTTTGATGTTTTTGGCGCTGCCCAGGCTTTTGCTGCCTACACCGAAGTAGCATACCGCCGACAGACCTGCCGCAACCACCAAAAGAAGGAGCAGGATCAGAACATTTTTTGCTTTCATTTTAGAAAAGCCCTCCCTTTTTGGATTTTTTAGTTTATATATAAATGTAATAAAAATAATAGAAGTTTATTACATACCAATCTCCATTATATAATTATTTCGGTCAATCGTCAATAAAATATTTCAAAAAAATAAATTTTTGTTGAGTTTTTATTGGTTTTTTTATTTGGGCTGTTTTTTTGCCGCCCTGTTTACCCCGATATAAAATGCCGATATCACGCAGCTTGTATAGAAAAACGGCATAAGATACGCGGGACGGGAATCGGGCATAGTAAGCAAAACAAGCGCCAGTTCCCCGAGCATAAGCCCGCAAAGCAGCGTAAAGCCAAGGTTTTTGGCATTTTTCTTTATCAGCTGCACTATACCGCGTATCACAATATATGCATCTGCCAGCA
>CAMNCZ010000202.1 GCA_946534775.1 uncultured Eubacteriaceae bacterium | reverse complement strand
TTGATTATAGCATAAAAATGCTTTGCTGTAAAATGTTTTTGCGGAATACGAATATCATTGACCAATTTGTTTACAAAATTTCTCCTGCCGCAGATCCTTTGCCGACTGTGTGCCGTTACTTTTCATTTTTTGCTTTGTATATCAAAACCGCGGTAAGCCATACAAGCATGGATCCGTTCATTGCAAAGGTGTTAAGGCCGTTTGTAAAAGCGGTTTTGGGCAAGGCGGAAGTGCCGAAATATATGAGTGCCCACCAAACCAAGGTATGGAATACAAGCATTTTTTTCGGCAGCCGTGATTTTCCCCTTGCCATATCCGCAAAGTGTATAACAAAGGGCATAAGCATAAACACAAGCCAAAGGCTCATACCCGGCAGTACGGCTTTATAAAGGGCGTTTGCGGTGTTTAATGCTTCGCTTTGCCCGATATTTTTGCACATCCAGGCAAAAACAAAAATCACCGCCGAATACAGATAGTGCAGCAGCGCCCAGCCGCCCATACCCGCTATCATAAAAATGCTTTGTGTTTTGCGTGTCTTTTCATCCTTAAATATCTGTCCCATTTCCCACATACAGGGCGCGTAACTCAATACGCCGAAAAAGCCCAAGGGCATTGCAATTATCGGCCTTAACAGGTCGTAGTCTTTGGTGTACCCTGCTGTAAGCGCATTCCACGCAGCTCCGTCTATCGGTGTCGGGTCGGTAAAGCCAAGCAGCCAATCGCCTATACCCAAAAGCAAGGCCCCGATAATACCGAAATAAATATTGATTTTTTTCACATTTTTCGCTTCTTTCCGTTTTGGTTTGTTATCACTAACTAATACTAACATATTTTAAATTGATCGTCAATTATAAACATCAATAAAAATAATACAAATTTTGTTTTCTGCAAAACTTGATGGATTTTGGCGGATTTTCTTTTTATTTTTGTGGATATTTTTGAAAATCACTGGACAAGTTGAGTTGATTATGGTAAAATATAACAAAATAAAACGGAAATTAACAGGAGGTACGGTATGGAAAAAGAAATGACAACAAATCAAATGTCGGCGCAGGATATGCCGATCTCTGCACATCTTTTGGCAAAAGGCTATGAGCCTGTGATAGGTCTGACGGTACCTGTAGGGACTTCAAACGAAGATCTTGGTGTGGAAAACTCGGAACCGAAAAATGCGGAAAAACTGACAATTGATGTAGGAGAGGGAAAAGCGAAGCTTAATATGTATGTTTTTCGTCCCGCAAAGGCAAAAAAAGGCGAGAAGACCCCTGTTATATACTTTATTCACGGCGGCGGATATCATTTTGGCACTACCGCTATGGATGAGTCAAAAATACAGGGTGTTGCAGATGGTGTGAATGCTACGGTCGTTTCCCCCGACTACACGCTTTCGTTAGATCCTTCCTACAAATATCCCATAGAACTTGAAGAGGTATATGCGGGCCTGCTTTATGTGTACGAACACGCGGACGAATTAAATGTGGATAAGGATAATATAGTTATCGAGGGAGAGAGTGCAGGCGGAGGACTGACCGCGCGGCTGGCCCTTTATAACCGCGACAAAGGGAAAGTTCCGCTGAAAGGCCAGGTGCTTATATATCCTATGCTGGACTATCGCAGGGGCGGTAAAGATGATATTTACGATAATCCGTTTGCGGGAGAATTTGTCTGGACAAAGGAGAATAATGTTTTTGGCTGGGGCAAATTGATCGAGGGGCGCGAAAACAAGCTTGCCGATGACGAAATGATATATTTTTCGCCTGCAACGGCAACGGTCGAACAACTGAAAGGTCTGCCGCAGACTTTTATGATAGTCGGCAGCCTCGATCTTTTCTGCGACGAAGATATGAGTTACGCCCAAAAACTTATGCAGGCGGGTATTTTTACGGAACTTTATGTGGAACCCGGTGTTCCTCACGCTTATGAGTATCTGGAAGGCACACCGCAGACGGCACGCTTTTTTGAACTGAGAGACAACGCTACCGCGCGTATGCTCGGAATCAAAAATACGCCTAAAGAGGAAATTAAATTTGTGGATATACTTAAATATCTTTTTGATCTGTAAGCGGAAGGGGTGTACAAACGCCTTCACCAACTATCGATCATAGCAAAGGGTCCCCCCGAATAGCGAACGATTTATGCTGTGCGGGGGGTTATATATTTTTGAGGAAGTGAGAATATGAGATTATTACATTTGAGTGACCTGCATCTCGGCAGGGTGCTTAACGGCTTTGACCTTATCGACGATCAGCGTTACATACTTGAACAGATACTTGATATCGCAAAAGAAAAAAATGTGGACAGCATACTTATTTCGGGCGATATTTACAACAAAAGGACGCCGACGGAGAGTGCGGTGGAGTTATTTGATAAGTTTCTTGAACAAGTCAGCGAAATGGGGCTTAATTTGTTTGCGATAAGCGGAAACCACGATTCGGACGTGCGTGTGGATTTCGGCAGCGGTGTTTTCAGAAAAAACAAAATATATATTGCGGGCAGATATAGGGGAGAGGTTGAAAAAGTTACCGTAAAGGATGAATTTGGTGAAGTGGATATATGGCTTATGCCTTATCTGAAAAAAGCGGCGGTTGCCTCCTATTTTGGTGCGGAAAAAACAGAAACATACAACGATGTGGTCGGAACGGTCGTAAAAAGCTGCAATATAGATAAAACACGGCGCAATATCATACTTGCGCACCAGTTTGTATCGGCGGGGGAAAAGCCGAGGCTTGCGGGGTCGGAGCTGAGGTATGAAAGTGTCGGCACCCTGGATTTTGCTTCGGTAAAGTGGTTTGACGATTTTGACTATGTGGCTTTGGGACATATACATCGCCCGCAAAGCGTGGGCAGAAAGACGGTGCGCTACAGCGGTTCCCCGCTTAAATACAGCGACAGGGAGACAGATGTGCCGAAATCCGTGCCGGTTGTGACGCTTGGCAAAAAAGGCGAAGAGCCCGAAATAGAGAAGGTGCCGCTTATCCCGCGGCGCGATATGCGCAAAATAAAGGGAGAACTGGAAAAGCTGATAGACGAGGCTGTTGACAAGGATGATTATATAGTTGCGGAGCTTACCGACAAGTACAGACAGCACGACGCGCGTGCAAGATTAAAACAGGTGTACCCAAATCTGATAAGTGTTTTCTACAGCGAAAACGAGTTTGAGGAAGATGATGCCAAGCCGCGTATTGCCGCAAATACCGCGCTGAGTTTTGAGGATAATGTGCGCGAATTTTACAGGCTGATGACGGACGGTGAGGAAATTTCCGACGAAGAGATGAAGATACTGCTTGATATTATGAGAGGGGATGACATTACGGAATGAGACCTATTAAGCTGACAATGCAGGCTTTCGGTTCGTATAAGGACAAAACCGTTATAGATTTTGCAAGATACGACAAGGCCGAAGTTTTTTTGATAACGGGTGAAACGGGTTCGGGCAAAACGACAATATTCGATGCGATATGTTTTGCACTTTTTTCAGAGGCAAGCTGCGTTCAGCCGAGCGACGACAGCGGAAAAGGCAAAAGCGAACCGGGCATCAAGCAAAACAATGACAGGGACAGAAAAAATCTTGTTACCGACTACCCTTTAAAAAATAAGACCAACTCCGTTGTGGAACTGATTTTTTCGCATAACGGCAAGGTGTATACCGTAACAAGGGTGCTTTATTACAGTAACAAAGACAGTCTGCGCTGCGATGCCGATGATATGACGGTGGAAACGCAAAAGGCGGTAAACGATGAAATAAAAAAGATACTCGGTATAAATGTTTTTCAGTTCAAGCAGATAGCTATGATAGCGCAGG
>CAMNCZ010000201.1 GCA_946534775.1 uncultured Eubacteriaceae bacterium | reverse complement strand
GTCGGCGCAAGTAAACGCCCAAAGTCCAAAGACTTTTGTCGTTTACTATAATTATTAATGAATTTTTGATGAAGAATGGTCCCCAAAATAAAATAGCACTTGAAAAAACAGGTGTAATATGGTAAACTACGAGTAAGGCAGATTTTGATTTTAAAGAGTTAATTTTTACCTAAATTTTATACAAAAAGCAGGTTATAATAATGAATATAGTTTTGCATCAGCCCGAAATACCGCAAAATACAGGCAATATCGGCAGAACGTGCGTTGTGACCAACACAAAGCTGCATCTTATAAGGCCGCTTGGCTTTGATACAAGCGACAAGGCGGTAAAGCGGTCGGGTATGGACTATTGGAAGGATATAGATGTGTATTATTACGACAACTTCGAGGATTTTGTCGAAAAAAATCCGGGGGCGCGTATAATTATGCTGACGACAAAGGCACAAAAAACCTACACCGACATAGAATACAAGGAAGACGATTTTTTGATGTTCGGCAGCGAAAGCAGGGGCATACCCGAACATATTTTGCTTAAATACAAGGAAAACTGCGTAAGAATACCTATGATAGGCGATAAGAGAAGCCTTAATCTGTCAAACTCGGCGGCCATAGTGCTGTACGAGGCACTGCGCCAACAGGGGTTCAAGGGGTTCAACACAAAGGGAGACCTGCACAGACACAGTTGGTCGGACACGCCGGACGGTTTTACGGATTAAATGTAAGGCGATATTTTTAGGTGATATTTTTTTAGGTGATATTATGGAAACGATTTATGTTATAATGCTTAAAGATGCCGTTACGGGGTTTCTTGAAAAGGAAATTTGCAGCATCACGCTGTCAAAGCACGATGAATATATAGTAAATATGTATGCGGCAAAGACCGATGACGGTATGTCGCTTAATCTCAGGCTTTCGACGGGCAGAGAGGTGAGCGACTGGGAGTATGATGCGATATACGATTATTACGACCCGTCATCCGTAGAGGCCTCGGGTGCAACGGTAAGCGAACTTGACGACGATTATGACCCGGTGTGGCTTGTGAGCCTGCCTTTTGACGAGGACAATGTGCAGCAGACAGTTGAAAATATACTTGAACTGCACCATAACGAACTTGCCGATGTGTTTGATACAATAAAGGATAAAGAAAGCGAATACACCGAAAATTAACGGAGGCAATAAAATGAAATACAAAAAAGTGATAATTTCGGCAGTTGCCGTTATAGTTATAGGCGCGGCAGCGATAGGGCTTGCCGTTGCCAAAAAAAATGCGGCAGTGCCGCCGTCGGAAAATCCCCCTATAGAGATGCCTTCGGGCGAGGCCGTTACCGCGGAAGAACAAGCCGAAGTGACTACTATCGACTTCAGCGAGGCGGAGGAGTTTATAGTTGGGCTGAGTGACACCGATATCACCGACGAACTGAAAGAAAAGCTTTCGGCAATAAATGTTGCGCTTGAAAACTATCTTGCATCGCGCAGCCGCGAAAAATGCCTTATAACCGAGTACGGTTTTCTGTATGACGACAAGGCGGGCAACAATATCACTGTAAAGGACCTTGCCGCAAGCGGCGATATACAGGCCGATGAGGATATACTGAACTATACCGATATACTTTACATCCGCGCAAGTGACCTGGCAAAATATGCCGACAATATAGATGATGCCGATACGAAATTGCAGCTTTTCACCGCTTACAACAGCAGCGAGGGTTACTTTGTATCAAACGATTTTTACAGCGAGGGTGCTATGCTCTCACAAAAGGATTATGAGTCGCTTGTTATGAGTTATAAATTTACAAACGGCGAAGTGAGAAACCCCAAAAGCGGTGATGTCGATTATGACGGCATTATTGCCGCAACGGGCATAAGCGGGCTGTTTGATGTTAAACATATTGCCTGCGACAACAAATACGGCGTGGCTGTGATAGGCAGCCTTGAAGATACCACCGATATTAAGGAATATGTCTGCGTGCTTGACAACGGCAAGTGGACACTCGGTATGGAAGGCCTTGAAACAAGCGAAACACCGCGTTATGATGTAAATATGAAATATCCCAATATGGAGCTTGGGCTTTTGCCGAAATATACCATTGCAAATTACGGCAATATACAAAACGGTTTTTCAAAATATTATGATGCGCTGGTGCAGCTGAAACTTGTGAAAGAAAGCGATCTGCCCGCAACTTACGACTGCGGCGCCTCAAAGTTTTGTTATATGGAATTTGGTGATACCCACCTTTTGGGCTGCGTAAACCTTGAAAACAAGCTGGAGTTTTATCCCGTTTCTTCGGTTGAGGAGGCAATAGCCTATATGCTGAAATACGACGATGATCCGCCTGTTTTTATAATAAATTTTCATAACTGAAAAAGTAATTCTCAAAAATAAAAACAAAAAGAAAGGACAGGTGTTTTTATGAAGGAAGAACGTATGTTTATACTCAGAATGGTAAATGAAGGCAAAATAAGTGCATCGGAAGGCGTTGAGCTGCTTAATGCGCTCGCTGCAACCGAAAACTCCTTAGACGGGTTTGCCCGCGGCGTAAAGGATAAAACAGCAGACCTTGCCGACAGAGCCAAACCCAAGGTAAAAAAGGCCGCAACCAGCATAAAGAACAAGTCGGTCGAGGTGTTTGACAGCTTAAAGGGCAAGTTCAACGATAAATTTTGCCAGGGCGAAAGCGCTGCCGCAAAGGAAGATGACAAATTTGACAGTGAATATGTCGATATAACCGCCTCGGTGGACGAAGATTTTGACGAAAGAACACAGCGCGACCCCGAAATGGCACGCGACGAGGATACTCTCCCCGTTGAAGAAGATGAATAACAGGAGTTTTAATAATGTCAGATGAAATAAAGCAGGATGAGGCGGTTGCGGAGGAAGTTTCCGCGGCCGCCGAGTCCAACGATACAAATGAAGCCGCAGCAAAAAAAGACGAAAAGAAACCTTTGACAAAGCAAGACGTTTTAAAGGAAATATGGAGCTGGATAGAGACCATCGGTCTTGCCGTTATATTTGCCTTTATTATAACCACGTTTATTATAGTAAACGCAAAAGTGCCCTCGGCATCTATGGAAACCACGGTAATGACGGGCGACAGGCTTATTGCCAACCGTTTAAGCTATATTTTCAGCGAACCGCAGCGTTACGACATAGTTGTCTTTAAGTTCCCCGACGATGAAAGCAAGCTTTATATAAAGCGTATAATCGGTCTGCCGGGCGAAACGGTGCATATTGTAAACGGTGAGGTTTACATTGACGACAGCACGGAGCCGCTGCGCACCGATTTTCTGCACGAGCCTATGCGTACCCCGGACGAGACCTACACCGTCCCCGAGGGCTGCTACTTTATGATGGGCGACAACAGGAATCATTCAAGCGATTCAAGGTTTTGGGACAATAAATTTGTAGCAGAGGATAAAATACTGGGCAAGGCCGTTTTCAGATACTATCCGTTTACGGAGATAGGCCCTGTTAAATAAAAATATAAACACGAAAGGAATTTTAAAATGGAAATTAAGAAAGATATGATAATTGCGGATATAATCGCTGTAGAGCCCAATCTTGCGGGCGTGCTTATGGCGTGCGGTATGCACTGCGTGGGCTGCCCTTCGGCACAGGGCGAATCCCTTGAGGAAGCCTGCTTTGTTCACGGTATGGATGTTGACGACGTGGTAAAAACGCTTAACGAATATCTTAAAAAATGATTTAAACGGGGCCTCGTATACAAATGCGGGGTCCGTTTTTCATTTTGGACATAATTTTGTTACAGAAATTTAATTTGTTTTAAGCGCCTTTTTGTGGTAAAATAAATATATAG
>CAMNCZ010000200.1 GCA_946534775.1 uncultured Eubacteriaceae bacterium | reverse complement strand
AAGAAATCGTATTTTTACGAATCAGGTCTCAATAATATTATTAAGCGTGTATACGATAAAAGTTTTTTTGTGGTTGAGGAATTTCCCGCCGATAAAAAATTTGATGCGTTTATAATAACTGTTGGTACGCCGCTGAAAGATGGAGCAAAAGAACCTAATTTCGATTATATAAGATCGGCGCTTAATACCACAATAAAAAATGTGTATGACGGCACTCAGCTTATCATACTGCGCTCGACGGTATCGGTAGGCACAACAAGAAATGTAGTGCTGCCGTTTTTAATGGAGCTTTGCGGCAAACCGAAAGAAGAGATACTTGTTTCTATGTGTCCCGAAAGGACACTTGAGGGAAAGGCTGTGGAAGAATTGACACATCTTCCGCAAATAATAAGTGGAAACAATAGGGAATCTGTTGAGATAGCAGAATGTTTGTTCAGAAAAATGACCCCTTGTGTTATAGAAGCCAAAAGTCTTGAAGAAGCCGAACTTATAAAACTTTATTGCAATACATACCGCGATATGACATTTGCAATAGGTAATGCTTTTTGTATGGCAGCTCAGGAATTTGGTGTAGACGGTGTTTCCGCAATAGAACACGCAAACTACGGCTATGCGCGCAGCAATATTGCAAAACCGGGTTTTGTGGCAGGTCCCTGCCTTGAAAAAGATGCATATATACTTATTAACAATATGCCCGAATGTGACAGTAAAAATTTTATACTTGCTGCCAGAAAATTTAATGAGTCACTTGAAGATATGGTAGTAGTATGGGTAAAAGAAAAAATTGGCGAACCGAGTGACGACAAGGTAATTGCTTTAAGCGGTATGGCGTTTAAGGGTCAGCCCGAAACATCCGATCTGCGCGGTTCTACATCCGTATATATTGCAAGAAAGTTAAAAGCGGCGGGATATAAACTGAATTTGCATGATTTTGTGGCGCTGCCGCACGAAATGGAAGCACTCGGACTCGGGTCGGTATACAACGATATTTATGATGCCTGCAAAAATGCAAGACTTTTACTTGTACTCAACAATCATAAAAAATACAATACAATTACCGCAGACGAGGCTATGCGTAATTCCAACAACAATTTTGAAATTCTGGATGCGTGGAATGTATGCACGGAACTTAATTACTGCGATGATGTAAAAATATCTACACTCGGCAATATGTTTAACTAAGTACGTTAATGGTATCTCAAAAAATTATAGTAAACGACATTTAAAAATGTCCTTTACTATAACCCTGCGGGGCATGCACACGACTGCGTACAAGGAATAAAGCCGCTTTGCGGCTCGCAGTCGGCGCAAGTAAACGCCCAAAGTCCAAAGACTTTTGTCGTTTACTATATATTTTGTCAAACCATATATGATCATATAGGAAAGGAATAATTAAAATGAAAATTTTGGTAACGGGTTCTGCGGGCTTTGTCGCAGGATATCTGGTGGAAGAACTGATTAAAGCGGGACACGAAGTTGTGGGCATAGACAATTACAGTAAATATGGCCCCATACAGAAAAGTTATGACAATAACCCGAAATATCATTTTGTTGAAGGCGACTGCAAAGATACAAAACTTATGAAGGAACTTATAGAAGACTGCGATCAGGTAATTGCCATTGCGGCAATGATAGGCGGAATAACGTATTTTCATACTTATGCTTACGATCTTCTTGCGGAAAATGAGAGAATAATATCTTCTACCTTTGATGCGGCTATTTGGGCGCACCAAAATAAGCATCTTCAAAAAATAAATGTGCTTTCGTCTTCAATGGTTTACGAATGTTGTCATTCATACCCCAGCAAGGAAGGTTATGAGCGAGAGTGTCCGCCGCCTATGTCAACTTACGGCTTTCAGAAACTCGCGTGTGAGTATTTTGCAAAAGGTGCGTGGGAACAGTATAAACTGCCTTATACCGTAATACGTCCTTTTAACTGCGTAGGTACGGGTGAACAGCGCGCAAAAAACGAAAAAGAGATCCTTTCGGGCAATGTAAGGCTTGCAATGAGCCACGTTGTGCCCGATCTGGTGCAAAAAATATATAAGGGACAAGACCCGCTGCATATTTTGGGCAGCGGCGAACAGATACGTCATTACACTTACGGCGGCGACCTTGCCAAAGGTATACGTCTTTGTGTTGAGAGCGAAAAAGCAATCAATGAGGATTTTAACCTTTCCACTCCCGTTTCCACAAACGTTAAGGAACTTGCGGAAATGATATGGAAAAAACTGGGCAAAACAAATGAAATATCTTTTATTCACGACCCTGCGTTTGAATATGATGTTCAAAAGAGAGTTCCGTCGGTTGAAAAGGCAAAGGAACTGCTTGGCTTTGAGGCAAAAACAGACTTGAGTACAACACTTGACGAAGTTATCCCTTGGGTATGCGATCAGATAGATCACGGAAATATTTGATAAACTTTTAAGAGGTAATTGAAATGCTTGATATTGTTGTACCTGTTTATAATGAAGACAAGGCGATACTGCGCTTGTTTGAGGAAATAGAACGCGAGATAAAATATCCCAAACGCGTGCTTATAGTATACGATTTTGATGAGGATACCACAATACCCGTTGTTAAAGCGCATCAAACAGATTATTCGTTTGAAATAAAACCTGTCCTTAACACGATAGGCAGGGGTGCATTGAACGCTATAAAAATGGGTATGCAGACTGCGGAAGCGGAAATGGTACTTATAATGATGGCTGATTTGTCGGATAAACTTGATGTGGTCGATAAAATGTGCGCTATGATGGAAAACGGGTACGATCTGGTATGCGGTTCAAGATATGTCAAGGGCGGAAAACAGCACGGCGGCCCTGCGTTTAAATCTTTTCTTTCAAGAATGGCGGGCTTGTCGCTTAATTTGCTGACAAAAATACCTACGCATGATTGTTCAAACAGCTTTAAGCTCTACAGACGTTCTATGCTTGAAAAAATAGAAATAGAAAGTCAAGGCGGGTTTGAAATAGGCCTTGAAATACTGGTAAAGGCTTACACTATGGGATATAAAATAGGCGAAGTTCCTTCGGAGTGGTTTGACAGAGAAGACGGAGAATCACATTTTCATTTGTGGAAATGGCTGCCGTCATACCTGCATTGGTATTTTTTCTGTATAAAACATACTTGGTTTGGCAAAAAGACTTGAATTATCGGATCGATAAGTGACACTTTGAAATGTCGTTTATTGTAAAAATTTTATGATTTTTATGAAAAGGTGCGTAGTATGGATAAGATAAAAAATAAAAAATACCTGATATACGGGGCATATATTTTTACATTTATCGCGGCAGTTATTATCAGAATCATTCGTATTGATTACGATATAGTAAATATGCAGCATTCTTTCAGACAAGCGCAGACTATGGTAACTGTTCAAAGTTATTTTAACGATGGCTGGAGCATTTTTGATTATGAAACACCTGTGCTTGGGGCTCCGTGGAAAATTATTTTTGAATGTCCGATATATCAAAGTATTGTATATTTTTTTATGAAGTGTACAAAAATTACCGATGTCAATGTGGGCGGAAGAATAGTATCGATAGCTATGTTTATGCTTGGTTCTGTCGTGTTATATAAATTATCGATGCTGGCGGTAAAAAATAAAACTCTCTCCGCTGTTATATGCGCAATATACCTTTTTTGCCCGTACAATATTTATTGGAGCAGGGCTACAATGATAGATTACACATCGGTGCTGTTCGGTCTGTTGTATGCGTATTTTCTGCTGAAATGGCTGTACGGCGGCAAGGGCTATGTGGCAGCGCTGATATTCGGTATACTTGGGTATCTGCAAAAATCAACATCTATGTTTCCGGTAGTTGCCTTTCT
>CAMNCZ010000199.1 GCA_946534775.1 uncultured Eubacteriaceae bacterium | reverse complement strand
TCCTTTGGCTAAAAACCGAGTGCCGCCAAGCCCATTTTTTCAATTTCGGGCTTTACCGCCTTAAAAACATATTCCGATACATTGTTCAATATGACCGCTTTTATGTTGCTGTCGGGCTTAAATTCAAGCATACCCTTGATAAGTGCAAGCATACTTGCCGCCATTGCACGCGCATTTACAACAAGCACCGCGGGGCAGTCAAGCGCCTTTGCCACAGTGTAAGTGCTTGCCGCGCTGTCGGTCATACTTATGCCGTCATAATAGCCCATAACGCCCTCTATTACCGTTATATCCGCATTTTGCGCCTGCTGCATATATATTTTTTTCAGCAAAGCCGCATCACAAAAAAACGGATCTAAATTGCCGCAAGGCACGCCCTGTTCCCTGTAAAACATCGGGTCGATATAGTCGGGACCGCATTTGAATGCATTTACCCGCATTTTCGTTTTAAGCGCCGCAACAAGCGCGCAAGTGACCGTAGTTTTGCCGCTGCCGCTGCCGCAGGCCGTTATAAGAATTTTTTTCATAGCTTTTTCTCCGTAAAAACCGCGATATAAACAGGGTTTGCCGCCTTCATCAAAAGATGTGTTCCCGCTTTTTCCGCCTTTGCGGCATTTATGCAGCAAATATCCGCTTTGTATTTTTCGGATAACTCCGTGATCTCCGCTATGGTGTTCAGTGATACCGCCGTAACGACTGCACGCAGTCCGTGATTTTTTTCAAACAAAATTTCAAGCGTTTCCGCAAGTTTCCCACCGCTGCCGCCGATAAAAGCGTGGGTGGGTATGGGATATTTTCCAAAATCGAGGCACGCGGGGGCTGTTCCGTGTACCGACACAACGTTATCCACACCGAATTTTACACAGTTTGCTTCTATAAGTCCTATCGCTTCCTCATTTTTTTCAAAGGCATAAACCGAACCGTCAATAAGATATCTTGCCGCCTCCACCGATACAGAGCCCGTGCCTGCGCCGATATCGTATAAAACCGAATCTTCGCATAAATTAAGCTTTGCGGCCGCAAGCGAACGCACCTCAGCCTTTGTCATAGGCACATTGCCGCGTATAAATTCGCTGTCGGGTATGCTTCCGTACTCCGCACGCGCATTTTCATTTTCGGCCAGCACCACCGAAAGTTTGTCGAATTTTTTTCCCGCAAGTTCTGCTGCCGTGCCGCTTACTATGCGTTCTTCGGGGTATGACAGTCTTTCGCCTATATATATCTTCACATCGCCAAGCCCATAATTACACAGCTTTTGCAGAGCATCTTCCAAAAATAACTCGTCTGTCAAAAAGAAAACGCTTTTGTACCGTCTTATATACGAAACGACATTTCTTTCCCTGCCGTGCAGGCTTAAAAACTTTGTATCGTTGTAGTCCTTTTTAAGCGCCGCAAAAAAATACGAAAATGACGATATCCCCGCGATCACCTGCGTTTCAAAGCCGTCAAGAACCTCCGACAGCCGCTTTGCGCCGCTGTAAAAGCCCGAATCGCCCGATACAAGCACACAAAACACATTTTTATCCGAATCCTCTATATATCTTTTTATCTCATCTGCATAAAAAGCGTTAAAAACAGGCTTTTTGCAGTCCTTGACCATACGGCTTGAACCTATTATCACTTCGGCCTCGTCAACGGCTTTTTGCGCCTGTTCCGTCAAACAGCCGTTTCCCATACCTACTCCCGCAATATATACTTTTTTCATAATCTCCCTCGCTTTATTTCCTCTGTAAGTTCCGCTGCGGCACCGCTCTGCCAGCAGCCTGCCTGCGAAAAGATAACTATACCCGTTTTTATTTCGCCGTACACACGTTTTTCGATATTTTCCGCCGCCTTATCCGTTATCTGCTGCATTACCCTGTCCAGCAGCCCCGCATTTGACAGCGTTTCAAGTGCCTCATCTGTTGTGTTGCAGTTAAGTATTTTTCGCACAAGGCCGATATCTTCCGTAAAATCCGCCGTGTTTGCGGCAATTATCTCCATACGGCAATCCGCATATTTGCTGTGCGTGTTCATAATATTGCCCGCAAGTTTGACAAACTTGCCCGTATGTCCCACAAGCAATATGCCTTTGAAGGCGTGTTCAACGCAGAGATCCAGCGCCTGTCCGACAAAATTGCTGCATTTGACCGCCCTGTCAAGATCAAGTCCGATATTTTCGCGTATATAATCAATGCCGTAGTTTCCCGGCGCAAGTGCCGCATATTCTCCGTCATTTGCACGTTTTACCGACAACTCCGCATCTATGGTATCAACTATGGCCTGCTCGCTCATCGGCTCGACAATGCCGCTTGTACCCAATATAGAAATGCCGCCCACTATGCCAAGCCGCGGGTTGAAAGTTTTTTTTGCCGTCTCCGCACCCTCGGGCGCATATATCAGTATATCCGCGCCGCCCTCAAAATCGTAGTTTTCAAGCAGCTGCGCGGCATTTTCGGCAATTACTCTGCGCGGTACGGGATTTATGGCGGCCTCGCCTATTTTTTGCTTTAGGCCCTTTTTGGTAACTCTGCCGATGCCTTCTCCTCCGTCAATGACTGTCTTTCCGTCATTTCTTAAAACAACTTTCGCATAAATAAGTATGCCGTCGGTCACATCGGGGTCGTCACCCGCATCTTTTTTTACCGCACAAACCGCCGTGTCGCGCTGAAACCAAGCACATAAAACAGGTGTTTTTATCTCCCTGCCGCTCGGTGTCAAAACACTTTCTTCCTCAATTATCCTTTGTTCAAATATCATTTTTATCGCCGCCCGCACCGCTATCGCCGCACAAGTGCCCGTAGTATATCCGCTTTTTAGCTTTTTCATCATTCCGCCCTCCGTTGTATATATTTTAACATATTTACATCAAATTGACAACGTAATGTTTACACAAAAACACCCCGCTAAAAAGCGGGGCTGCGTATTTTACTTATTCTCGGGCATTTTTACCACAAACTGTCTTTTGCTGTCAAGGTACTGCCTTACGCCCTCGAGGGCCTCGCCGAATCGCTGGAAATGCACTATCTCGCGTTCCCTTAAAAAGCGCAGCGGTTCAAGCACATCGGGGTCGTCGGTCATACGCATTAAATATTCGTAGGTCGAACGTGCCTTTTGCTCTGCGGCAAGGTTTTCGTAAAGGTCGGTCAGCGGGTCGCCCTTTGACTGAAAATAGGCCGCCGTAAACGGCACACCCGCCGCACTTGCGGGATAAACGCCTGTGCCGTGATCTACATAATAGCTGTCAAAGCCCGCCGCCTTTATCTCCGCCGGATCGATATCCTTGCTTAATTGATGACACATACTGCCTATCATTTCAAGGTGCGCAAGTTCCTCGGTGCCGATATCGTTTAAAATTGCCTTTGACTGCGGCGTAACCGCCGAATACCGCTGACTGAGGTATCTGAGTGAAGCACCGAGTTCCCCGTCGGGACCGCCGTACTGCGTGATTATCAATTTTGCAAGTGCGGGGTTTTGCTGTTTTATTTTAATGGGAAATTCCTGTTTCTTTTCATATATCCACATTATTCTTCGCCTCCGATCACAAAATTAAAATCATTTTCCCACGGCCACGGGTCGTCTGTCCAGTTAAATTCATCGTTTTTGCTGTAGCTGCGGTAGCTGAAAAGCGGGCCGAACAGGTTTTCATACTGTTCGCGCAGGCCGTCCGCCTCGCTTACCACCTCGTTATATTTTTTTATCCCCTCTTTGCAATCGGGATGACTGTCGAGATACAGCGCAAGATCGACAGCCAGAAAGTCGAGCACCGTAAGGCGCTTTAAAATACAGTCTCTGTCCATTTTTATACTCCTTTTACCTATTTATATATATCGACCAATTCGGGAAAAACCGTGCCCGCAAGCAGCGCCTG
>CAMNCZ010000198.1 GCA_946534775.1 uncultured Eubacteriaceae bacterium | reverse complement strand
CGCTGCGCAGTTCCCCCAGCATAGCCTTGAACGCAGGCGCGGGCGCAGGCGGCATATCCGATAAATCGGCCGTTTTTTCGGCCATATCGGGAAACAGCTTTAAAAGCTTGGTCACAACGGGCGAAACTATCGCGCGCTTACCGTCGCCGCCAAACTGCGGACAGCTGATATACAGCAGTTCATCGGGTTTCAGCATAAGCGAATATATATTGAAATCCGTCAGGTTTATTTTTCGGGTGTTGTTGAACGACATCTCAAAAAACTTATCGCTTAAAAAAGTTCTCTCGTCATCCGCAAGCAGGCCGATATCATCGGTAAACGGCGGGATAACGCCCTCCCTTGCGCCTATAAACATTACCGCCTTTACGCGCGGCAGTCGGCTGCGGTCGATATCGGCAATTATAACATTGTCGCGGGTCGGCGGGATTATGCTGATACTGCAAAGTTCCAGCCCGTTTTTGAAAATATCCGCAAACGAAAGTATATCCGTGGGTTTATCGTAAATATCGGCAAGTGCCGCGAAAATATCGCTTAATTCGCCCCAGATGCGGGTATGCTGCCTAAAAGCGTTCATATCCCCGCTTTCCTGCGCGCTTTGCGCCAATTTATCAAGGGTATCGGGGACATTTATATCAAAAAGAAAGTCGTAAATTTCGGAAATAATGTATTTTACATCATAATTTTTTCCGCGGCGCAGTTTGCCGCGTATTTTTTCAATGCTGCCGATACAATCGTTTTTGGCTGTGTTTATAATTGTAAAATTTTCGTCGGAATCCCTGTCGGCAAAGCCCCATTCCCACTCGGGCCTGAGCCAGGTATTGCCGTCTATGCCGTGTTTTAAAACATAGTTTTCAAGATAAAATACATCCTCGCGGTCAACGGGCGAGAAAATGCCTTTCGCATATCGCAGCACAAGCCGCGAGTCAAGTCCCCTGCAAAGGATATCGAGGATATTTGTGACAAGTTCCGTAAGAGGGTGCGCCGATACGGGGCGGCTGCTGTCGATAAACACGGGGATATCATAAAACGAAAATTTATTTTTGACCGCCTGCGACATTGACGGGTCGATTATGACCGCGATATCGTCATAGCGGTAATTTTTTTCGCTTACAAGCCTGTGTATGGTTCGGCAGGCAAACTCCAGTTCCGCATCGGTATCGTTTGCGCGGCAGAGAAAAATATTCTTCGGTTCACCCGCAAATTTTTCGGGCTTGTTTGAAAAATACCATTTTGAAAGGTGCATAAAATCAGGGTGCTGCTTATGCCGCACACATTCACCCAAAAACACGGTCGGCTGTGCCTTGCAGCCCGTCTCTTCCGCCAATTCGTTCAGTTTTCGCACGGTGCGCTTCTGCTCATAAAACGGGTCGAAAACGCTGTAGGAAACAGGCTTTTTAAAACTGCCGCAGACAGTTATGCATACACCCTTTGCGTGCAGCATAAGGCCTTTTATCACCTCGTATTCCTGCGGGATAAAATAGTCTATGCCGTCAATAAATACATAAGAATTTTTGATAAGTTCCGAGTTTTTGATATTTTCCGCAAGCAGGTCCAGCGCCTCCTCCGACGAGGTATAGCGCGAGGCGATATATTCGCGGTAAGCCGAATAAATTATAAACAAATCGCTCAATTTAAGTTTCAGCGCGGAATTTTCTTCCAGCGCGGCCGCCGCCTCTTCAAGCATCTCGGGCTTAATGCCGTACTGATAAAACTCGGTAAGGATATTGGAAAGGCTGTCAAGAAATCCCGTTCTGCCCGTCACCTTTGTATAATATGATAATTTTTCGCGGTTTTCGCGCGCAAGCCTTCTTACAAGAAAGGCGCGGGCAAGCGGCGAAAGCATCAGTTTATGCGTATCTGCGCCGTTCATAACAACATAAGCAAGGCGTTTAAAACTTAAAACGCGGGTGCGCATTATCGCTCCCGAACCTATCTCGGAAAGCAGCATATTTTCCGCCTCCAGCGTAAACTGCTGCGGCACGATGTAAATAACACTTTCGCCCGCCTTGTCAAGCGCCGATATTTTATTTATACATTCACTTGTTTTCCCGCTGCCGCTGCCGCCGATAATAAGCTGATACACCGTCTTCACCCTCTCATTTTTGTTCCGCTTTCAATGCGGCGATTATATCTATCAGATCAACACTGCCGCTGCCGTCCATATCTCCGTAAAACATACTGAAAACGCTGCCAAGGCCGCAGGCACACACTATCATTTCCCTTGCATCATATCTGTCAACAACGCCGTCGTTTGTAACATCGCCGTTTTTATGCGGCGCAATAACACTCACTTTATTTATGATACTTGTATTTCCCTTTGCCATAACAAGCATTTGATTTTGGTTTGCATAGCCCGTTTTGCAGCCTGCTTCAATACTTTCATAATTAAAATAAGCCACATTTTTTTCTGCCTTATCGGCCTCTATCACGTTCCACTCCTTTATATTATAATTTTGCATAACTATACACGGAGTCTCGCCGTCAAACTCAACGGCTATTTTATAACCCGGGGAAAGTACGGGGATATTGCCCGTTATTACCTGTGTTGCCCAATTTGAAAGCGACACATTTTCGCCCGAAAACAAAACCGTTGTATACGCATCACTGCTGCCGCCGTCAAACGGAACAGCCGCATCAACGCCGTCATTCAGCGCTTTTACGATACCCGGGTAATACCAGCTGTGCGAAGAGCGATTATAAAGGCCGTAATGTTCCCCAAAATCGCCGCCGCTTGCGGAAATAACGTTGTTATCCCATACAACGCAGGTAATGCCGTAGCTTTTGGCGGTCTGCGCATAGTATTTTGCCCATATCTCGCGTGCAGACGTGTTCAATTTATCCGTCGCACCCATTTCACCGATTATAACGGGCGTACCCTTGGAAACAAAACGAAAATACAAGTCTTTCATCCATGCATTCATCTCGGTTTTATCGGCCTCGCTGCCCCACTGCGCCGTACCGTCTTTGTCAAGCGCAAAGCCCACGGGCGCATAATTATGCACAGAAAGCGCAATATATTTATCGTTTGGCAGTTCAAAGCCCGAAGCCGCGGGGACAGCCGCCGCATTACCCGGGCACATTACAAGGCGGGTGGAATTGTTGCCGCCCGTTTTCCTTATCTCCTCGACAGCCGCCGCATTGAGTTTATTTATCACATAGCGTGTTTCTTCCGTGCCGTTCGTCCACTGCTCCTCGCTGCCCTCTATACGCGGCTCGTTCATCGTCTCAAAAATAAGGTGATAGTCGTAATCCTTGAAATACGGTGCTATCTGCGACCATAAATTCCTTAAATACGCCTCGGAAGATCCCGCTTTTTCATAAGACGGCACTATACCGGCAGTCTCGTGATGTGTATTCAAAATAACGTACATATTGTTGTCAATGCCGTAATCCACCACTTCTTTAACACGTTTGAGCCAATTTTCGTTTATTTTGCCGTCGGTGATTTTTTCGTACCAGGTAACGGGCACTCGTATGGTATTGAACCCCTGCGCCTTTACATCATCTATCATCTTTTTATCGGTGATAACGTGTACCCAGTAGTTTTCCGCCGCTGTCGGGTCGCTGCCGCCGCCGAAGCTGTCAAGCGTATTGCCCAGATTCCAGCCCAAACGCATATCCTCAACTATCTGCTGCGGTGTTTTATCCGCCGCAAAAGCCGTAAAAGACAAGCTGTTCAGCGTAATTACAGCCGCCACCGCAGCCGAAATGATATTTTTGAATTTTATCATAACTTCTCCTTTAAAAAAAGGGGCTGTTGCATCAAGAATATGATAATATTCAATGACTCAGTCCCTTATGTTGTATATTTTCTGTTAAATAAATTTTTATTATAGTAATCTTGGCGCCGCAGGCTTAAATCCGCAGTGCGGGCTTTGC
>CAMNCZ010000197.1 GCA_946534775.1 uncultured Eubacteriaceae bacterium | reverse complement strand
GTATTACAATAAAACGGGACTGCTTTATACCAATTCCGTTCCCGACGGTACGCAAAGATATACGGAGGCAACAACGGGCACGCTTTACGGTTTTATAGGCGGCGAAATGCGGCTGCTTGAAAGCGTAACGGATAACGGTTGGTACTATCAGAACAATTCCGCAAATATTGCATACAACGGTAGCCGATATACCAGGAGCACAATGGGCAACACCCTTGAATGGACCGGACTTTACGGGCAAACCTTTGAACAAAACGGTTACAGCTGGGATACCGTAGCGGGCTACACCTGGAAGGAAAACGGCACAAACACCACGCAGACAATGCTTCACGCATTCACGCAGGAGACAACGCCGTATATCCTGACAAAATCGGACGAATTGAGCAACCCCAATTTTATATATCATCTGGTGCAGAACGAGGACGGAAGTTATTCCCGTGACAGCGTTTATACGGCGCGTACCAAAAGTTCAAACGGCACATTTAATTTTTCAAATAAATTTGACGGCTTTACGGTATGTGCCTATTCGACAGTCTTTTCACCATCGGACAGCGGAGCGGGTGTTACAAGTGTTGCTCCGGGCAACAGTGCCCAGGTGAATTATCCTATATATGTATACCACAAAAGAAACACCTATGATTTTGTGTTTAATTATAATTACAGCGATGCTCCCCGCAACCTTATTTACAAGGATGTACCCTACGGAAGTCCTTTAAGGCAGTATGAGGTGAGGACGGAAGACCCCGTGCGGCCGCATTATGTGTTCCTCGGTTGGTTTGAGGATAAAAGCGCTACCGAAAGGTTCGACTTCAGCCAGGGAATGCCCGCAAACAACAAAATAATCTATGCGGGCTGGCAGCCCGAATACTACCTTATACAGATAGACCCCAACGGCGGTCAAATGGGTACTACGGGTTCAACATATTTCTGGCTGCCGTATAACAAAACAATTGAGGAATATAAGGACGTTATCCGCAGCTACATACGCGATGACAGCGGTGAATACAAATATGTAAATATAAAATTCTTCGGAGAGAATGACGGCTATGGCCTTAACGCAGGTTTAAGAAAGTCATTTTATATTCGGGCAAGCGAGGTAAACACATACTACAACACGCATTACGCAGATACAGGCGACCCGACGACATATATGACTTATGAAAACTTTATGTCCTGTGTAAGCAGTGAAAATTACAGACCGCTTGTAGGCGATGAAGCATTCTCGCTGCTTGGCTGGTACCGCATTAATAACGAAAACGGAGCGGAAATAGAGGACAAAAATCCGTACAGCTTTTCGACCCCCGTAACGCAGCCGGTAAAGCTGAAGGCAAAATGGAAATATCTTAATCAGCATTATTCGTTTGCTTACGACCCTATAGAGACCTACAACGGTGTGCTTGTTTCTGCGGTAAATGCAACAATGCCGCAGCGCATAGACCCCGACCCAAACGATCCCGATGCCGAAAAATATGCCGACCAGGCAAACGCAATAACACTCCCCGCACCAACAATGGATGCATTATCGGCGGAGGATTACGATTTTCGCGGCTGGCGTATAGTGGACGAAAACGGCGCGCCCATGCAGCAGGGTGTCTATTATAACTCGGGCGATATAATAAAGGTCGAATCACAGTATGCCGACAGCCAAGGCATTATACATATGATGGCACATTATGAATTAAAGAGCGGATCCACGCTGCGGCCGCAGGTCACGCTGCTTATACTTGATGCAAACGGCGGCGAGGTAAACGGAAACGGACTTCCGCCCGGCAGCACCTATGTATACGCCGATGAGGAGCAGGATGAGCTGTATTTAGCCAAGCAGGCGGATAATATCGAGGTCAGGCTGAAAAATTATATAAATAATATCGTTCATCCCGACAGCTATCTGCTGTTGGGCTGGAACAAAACACCTCAAAGCGGTGATTATATCCCGCAGTATTACGCCGATGCAATTATCGGCATAGACAGGATAGACCGTGATAACAACAAGCTGTATGCTTTGTGGGAGCCTATGGTATATCTTACCGTAGTCAACAATTCAAGCCAGTCCAGAACATTTACGCTGGATGTGCTTAATGCCGATGGTACGACCTATACGGGCGAGACACTTTATATAAACCAATATATAAGCCTGTATGACAGACGAAGGTACAATATAGACTACCCAATAACGCTGCTGGCGGGCGAAACGATGAAATTGGTATTCCCGAACGGCAGCGGCCTTAAATACCGCGTAAGCGGTGTTTATACGGGAAATAAAGAACTGTTTTATGTTGATAACTCCGGCGCGGAGGACGGTATTTACACAAGCATTTACACAAGCGGCGAAAGATATACCGCCGAGGGCTATCTTATAACAGATCCCGTTGGCCGCATAGTCAACTTCCGCGATGAAAATATCTTTCTTCCGCCGCCTACGGATGCATCGACCCAAAGCATACCATATACCCTGATGCTTGTGCTTGCAGGCGCAATGCTTACGGCAGGCAGGGTAAATATAAAGAGAAACAAAAATAAAAAAAATTTAAGATCACCAAAAAATAAGGAGGGATCATTATGAAAACCAAGCTTTCAAGACTTATCAAATTTGCTGCATCCATTGCAGCTATCACAGCTGTTACGGCAGCTGTTCTGTCCGCACCGCTGACTGCGGCAGCAGACCCGACCCCAAATGTTGTGGGAGATATAAACAGCGCAGATAAAGGAAAAGCAGCGGGAGGCAATACGGTATGTATTCCCAAGAGCGTTGTTTTAAGGTATATGGCCGAGAACCAAATATGGTTTTATCCTCCCGATATAACCTATAACTTCTCAATCGCGCCGATAGCACCGCCCACCGGCACACATAACAGCGGTGTTGCTATCGTTGCGGGACCTGCCGACAGTGCTTCCATAACGGGACAGCCCACATTTTCATCTGCGGAGAAAGTACTGACCACAACAGGTCAAGAGGTAACAAAATATGTAGAGGTCACCATAGACCCCACCAAGTTTACAAAGCCGGGCATATACCGCTATGTTATCACAGATAACACTACTACCGAAACCTTGTATAATGTAGGTATTGTAAGAAAAGGCGATGATGATTCTTCATCTTATCTTGCAACAAGATACCTTGATGTGTATGTAAATTCGAAAGCCGACGGTTCGGGTTTTGAGGTATCAAGCTACATTTTGCACAGGGATAATGCCAATGCCTATTCAACAGCAAACAAAAGCGTGGGCTATATCGACGACGACGATAACGGCTATGATTCCTACAGAAATTACGCATCTATGCTTAAAAAGGTCGTAAGAGGCTCAATGGGTGATAAATCCCACGAATTCCCGTTTACAATACAGATAAACAACGGCGGCAAACCCTATCATTATGCAAAGTACACTATCCCCGAGGGTGCAGGCAGAGGTACAAGGCAAAACTATACCGATGTTACATGGACTTTTGTGGAGGGCACCACACCCGAGCTTACAAGCATTACCTTAAAGCATAACGAGGCTCTTGTCATAAGAGGACTTACGCCCCATGCAAGCATCAATTATACCGAGACCAACGATACGACCGAGACCTATAATGTAACGGCAGAATACATAAAAACAGGTATCGGTCAGGGCGAGAGCGACCATACATTCAGAGCAGCAACGGATGTTATCCCGACAGGTACATTATCATTAGCCGATACGGCGGAAAAGGTTTCAGATTATGAGACTGTAAACAGCACAAGCGATGTGAGAAATACAGCAACGCCGCAGAATATCAGATATTGCCAGTTTATAAATAAAATAGATGCAATTTCTCCCACGGGCATTATTATGAGATTTGCACCCTTTGTTATACTTGCGGGCTTTGCCTTAGTGCTTTTGGCATTATCACGCAAAACAAAGGA
>CAMNCZ010000196.1 GCA_946534775.1 uncultured Eubacteriaceae bacterium | reverse complement strand
GTCGGCGCAAGTAAACGCCCAAAGTCCAAAGACTTTTGTCGTTTACTATAATAATAAATCAAATGTCAGAAAGGGGATCGATTATATGGAAATGATTTCTTTGATAATCCCTTGTTATAATGAAGAAGAGGCCTTGCCGTACCTGTTTGCCGCTCTTAAAGATGTGATGAGTGAATTGTCCGATTATAAATTTGAACTTTTGTTTGTAAATGACGGTTCAAAGGATAAGACATTGGATGTGCTTAAAAATATGGCAAAAGAAGACGAGAGGGTGTTTTACCTGTCTTTTTCCAGAAATTTCGGCAAAGAGGCGGCAATGTATGCGGGCTTTTGCAATGCAAAGGGCGATTATGTTGCGGTTATGGATGCGGATATGCAGGATCCGCCGTCGCTTCTTAAAGATATGATAAAAATAATAAAAGAAGAGGGCTATGACAGCGTTGCGACAAGACGTTTCAACCGAAAGGGAGAACCGCCGATACGTTCGTTTTTTGCAAGAACTTTCTATAAAATAATAAACAAACTTTCCGATGCCGAGATAGTTGACGGCGCACGCGATTTCAGGCTGATGAAGCGCGAAATGGTGGATGCTATAGTTGCAATGAGTGAATACAACAGGTTTTCAAAAGGTATATTCGGCTGGATAGGGTTTAAGACAAAATGGCTTGCTTATGAAAATGTCGAACGTGTTGCGGGACAGACAAAGTGGAATTTCTGGCAGCTTACGCTGTATGCCGTAGACGGTATAGTGAACTTTTCGCAGGCGCCGCTGTATCTTGCATCGTGGAGCGGTATTTTTCTTACCTTTATGTCGGCTGTTATGATACTTGTTATAATAATAAGAAAGCTTATATTCGGGGACCCCGTGCAGGGCTGGGCATCAACTGCCTGTATAATCATTTTTGTAAGCGGTGTACAGCTGTTTTGCATCGGTATAATGGGTCAGTATATGTCCAAGATGTACCTTGAGGTGAAAAACAGGCCGCAGTACATTATTGCCGATACAAACCGCAAAAAAGAAGATTTGAATAAATTGGGAAGTATAAAATAAACGGGTCTGTCCGCATACAAAATAGATGCGGCGGACCTTTTTGTATTGGTGTTTAAAAAAGCGAAAAATGGTTTATAAACTATTGCTTATTTTTGCTTGGCGTGTTATAATAAATAATTGTCTTTATAAAAAATAATTAAAATTATTAAAATTTCAAATATTTTATCGGAGGAAAACAAAATGAGCAGAAAACATAAAACTACCGCGGAAAAAACCGAAAAAGCCGCTGTAAATACTGCCGAGGAAAAAACAAAGAACCTACCTGAGGCCCCTGCCGCCGAAGAGGAGGAGACGCAGGAGGAAGAAACGCGAAGCATAAAAGAAAATACGCTTTTGCTGATAGAAAAGCTGAAAACGATAATGATAAAAGAAAATAGATTTGTTTGCATTACCGTTGCGGTTATTTTTGCGCTGATAATGTTTGGCATACATTCGGGAAAAATGGCGCCGATAAAAATATACGGCACTCAGCTTAAATCAAATGTTGTTGACGGAGAAAAGACTATAAGCGACCGCAGCGATGTAAACGGTGTGTTCACTTACGGCCCGTATATCAGCCTTGCTTCGGGCAAATATCGGGTCAAGGTAGACTATACGTCCGAAAATGCCGATATTTATTTGCAGTGTACAAGCAATTACGGCAGCAATGAGATATACGGTATGCATCTGCCCGAGGGCAGCGGCCCTGCGGAATTTGACCTGTATGTAAATAAAGCCATTGACGACGATTCGTTTGAGATGCGTACCTTTTACGGCGGCAAGGGCAGTTTTACACTCAATTCGATAGAAATTGCAAATTATAACCTTAAAAATGTAGATTTTGCTTATGCAGGCGTAATGGCTGCCATTATGATAGCCGCTGCGTTTATGTTCAGAAAAAGATCGCTGCTCTCTGTTTTCGGCGTGACTTATATAGGTATAAATGCCATTGCTATGTTCGGCGCGGGCAGTGTATCATACAAAGATATGGTACCTGCCGTAATAACGGTGATATTGGCGCTGATAACGCTTATATACCGCGCGGAGAAGTCCTCAAGAAATATGACGCCCGCCGAAATTTTCGCACAGTGCGTGTTGGCGGCGATATTTGCATATATAGGCGCATCCGTGTGGTCTATGCATATCAACGACGAAAAGATCAATACCATAAACTTTGTTAAATATGTAAGCCCCGAAAATGTGATTTTACTTGGTGTATTTTTGTTTAATGCGGCAATGGCGCTGAGGATGTGGCTGAACAAAAAATACACACTCCATATCCTTGCGGAAATATCTGTTGCGGTAATGGCAATAAGCCTGCTTATGCATAACGACAGAAATATCTTTTTTGCTGCGGGCGTAATTGCCGTGTGTGCGCTGTTTACGGTGATAATTTTCAATGATGTTGAGATTGATTTTAAAAAATTCGGCAAAAAGCACGGATTGATAGCGGTAGCGATAGGTTTTGCGATATTTACGGTATTTTTCTCTATGGAAACAATATATCGCTACAAAAGTTTCAGTGCATCCAATTTTGACTTCGGTCTTTTTGCACAGATGTATGAAAATATGGCAAGAACGGGCACTCCCGTAACAACGCTTGAAAGAAACGAGCTTATGAGCCATTTTCACGTTCATTTCTCGCCCATTTATTATTTGCTGCTGCCGATATACTTTATATTCAGGTCGCCTTATACGCTGCTTATATGCCAGACTGCGCTTGTGGGTGCGGGTGTTTTCCCGATATATCTTATCTGCTGCGAAAAAAATAAAAATTATTTTTATTCGACACTTGCTTCCCTTGGTTATCTTGTAATGCCAAGTATGATAAGCCCGTTGTTTTACGATTTTCACGAGAATGCATTTTTGCCGATAATGCTTCTTATGACACTGTATTTTCTTGAAATTAAAAAATATAAGCCGATGTATGTGTTTATGCTGCTTGCGCTTATGATAAAAGAAGATGCGGCGATTTATACGATAACAATAGCGCTGTTTGCTGTATTTGCAAAACGCGAGTACAAGCACGGCGCGATAATGTTTGCGGTATCGGGTGCATATTTTGCGATAGTTATGAAATGGCTTTCGGGCTTTGGCGAGGGCCTTATGGGCAACCGTTTCGGTATGTACTATCTTCCGGGTGAAGAGGGTGTAGGAACACTGTTTAAAAATATGATACTTTCGCCCGGTCTGGTGGTAAGCAGCTGTTTTAACCAAGAAAAGGCAGAGTTTATACTGCTTACAATGGGTGTGCTGATGTTTATACCGCTTATAAGCAAAAAATTCTCTAATTTGTGGCTTCTTTTGCCGTATCTTATGATGAATCTTGTTACGGATTACGTTTATATGCACGATGTGGGTTTTCAGTATGTACTGGGTTCGGGCGCGCTGCTTGCGTATCTGTATGTGGTGAATATAAGCGAGATGCCGAAACATATTATGAAAATGACCACGGTGCTTGTTATACTTGCGGGTATCTGCGGCACTTATACCTATAAAGGCGATCTGGACTACTATCATAAAAATTACAAAAACAATGCAGAGAAATATGAGGACAGCGACAGGCTTTTGCAGCGTATACCAAAGGATGTTTCGATAACTGCGGAGACCTTCCTTTCATCGCATTTGTACAATTATAAAGAAGTATATATGTATGAATATAAAGAAAAATATACGGATTACTATGTATTCCAAAGCTATATCGACAATTACGACGAGGTGACAAAAGACCTTGAATCGCGCGGTTATGTAAAGGCCGCAGACAACGGCAAAGTAATAATATACAGATCGAAGGATGCCCCCGATCTTAACTGATTTGACTTAGGGAAACACTGATTTAAGGTCGAAAAAATAAAATTTACAAAAATTATGGGCA
>CAMNCZ010000195.1 GCA_946534775.1 uncultured Eubacteriaceae bacterium | reverse complement strand
CTCTTTACAAAATGAAATATCTTTTTTCTCATAAATATGCGGCACAATATCAAGCCAGTTCACCATCTGCGGAAAATCGGGGAAAGAACCGTCGGCAGGCACAATAAAGGCCGAACCCGTTTTTTTGTTTTCCCGTTGGTCGCTTTCGGTATAGATTATTATATCGGCAATATTGTCATAATCCATACTGTTGCTGTAGCTTTTATACTTAATATAATCGCTTGACGGCCTGATGTTATCGCAAGTATATTTAAACCCGTCCGTTTCGTACACACCCATACGTCCGTTGATATCAAGATTTATTATGTATTTGTCATCTTTGGTGAAAAATATATTTCCGTATAAAAACCATTGGTGACATCTGAATACCTCCTCGCCTGTTTCAACGGAAATGACCGCCACATCACCCTGTGTGTTTTTTACGGCTATAAGCTTTTTATCGTGTGAGATCGCCGCTTTATGCGCGCATTTCAGGGTTTTGGCTTTAAATACACGTTCAAGCGTTTCTCCGTCAAAAAGAAATATATTGTTCTGATGGCTTAAAGTAAGTATCAGCTTTTCATCATCGGTAACACACTGTAACCTACCGTTTATTTTATGCGGCTTTTTTAAATCTTTCATCCTTTTTTGTGTTTCTCCTTTTGCAGACGCCTAAAGGGGGCTGAAAAAAATTATCAGCCCCTGAAATTTTATATATTTATTATATCATCTATTGCAATATTGTGCAAGAAATTTTAAAATTATATTTTAAAAAATAATATTCCGGAAAAAACTTCAATAGTAGAGATGTAAGGGGATTGGAGAAAAAAATTTGTTTTTCCGGAATATTATTTAACGCAAAATCATCGATTTTACGTCATTTCGTGAAGTGACTGAAAAAAATGACTTTTTTTGTCCTCACTATAATATTATATCAAAAAGAGTGTTAGCAGTCTGTTAGTTTATATAAATTAGTTTTTTTGATTTGTAAACTTTTTGTAAACAAGCATGGTACCAAAGCAAAAAAAACGGACGCCACACTTTACGCACCGCCCGCAAAAATTACTGCCACTTATAAAATTTTTTCAGATCCTCAACATCGCCCGTTATCTCTATCCTGCTTATATCAAGCCCAATAGCGCCGTATCTTTTCAGCAGTATATTTTCGGAGGAAGTATTTTCAAAAAAGCCGCGCAGTTCCATTATAAGCTGTCTCAAACGACCGCTTTTGCGCATATCTTCTCCCCACAAAACCATACACAACTCCTGATTATCACAATAAATGCCATCTTTGTATATAAGGTAAGCAAGCAGTTCGGCGGTTTTTGCGGCATAAAAATAAAACGGCTTATCGTCCACAAAAACACCGAACGGGCTGCACTGCACCTTTATTTCATACTTTGGCAAAGGAAAGCGCAGTTCTTCCAACTCGTCTATAATATCCTGCATAGATATGGGCTTTGTCAAAAAACCGCTTGGATGCAGCGGAAATGCCTCATAAATATAACGCGGATGCCCCGTGACAAAAATAATATTAAGCCGCGGATATTTCTTTTTTAATACACTTGCGCCCTCAATGCCATTAAGCCCGGGCATTTCAATGTCAAGAAAAATTATCTGCACACTTTCGTCGATTTTGTTAAACGCCTCTTCCATAGTAGCGGCAGTAAGGTGTATACCGTTTGGGTCGATATTTTCAAGCATATATTTCATTACTTTTACGGAATCTTCCTGGTCGTCAACAGTCAATGTTACCATTTTTATTTTCCTTTCTTCCTCAGATACTGCGATAAATCGGGTATGGTTATCCTTGCGGTCGTGCCGTGTTCCGTTTCGATTATGTCAAGCCTGCCGTCTGTCATAGAACGTATCCTCGCCCTTGAATTTGCAATGCCGATACCTTTACGGTCCTGCTGTTGTTCGGTAATGCTGCTTTTCCCCGAACCGTCGTCCGTCACTTCAATAATGATATTTCCGTCACGTTTATATGTTTTTATGCAGACACTGCCGCCCTTGTCATAAGTCGCGACACCGTGACGCACCGCATTTTCCACAAGCGGCTGCACCGACAATGCGGGGATATAAAAATCATCTGTCTGTATGTCATATTCTATTTTAAGGCGGTTTTTGAAATTGCCCTGTTCCAGCGCGATGTAGGCCTTTATGCTGCGCATCTCTTTTTTGAAAGCAATAAGCTGCGTATCACCCAAAGCCTCAAAATTGGAACGCAGGTATGTCGAAAAATTGGTCAGATCCTCATATATCTGCGGATATTCCAGACACCTTGCGCTAAGCGCCATAAGCGAGTTGTTTATAAAATGCGGCTGTATTTGCAGCATAAGCGTTTTGTTGTTGGCTTCGGCAAGTTCGCTTTTCAGCCTTTCTATCTCCTGCGCATTTTTAACGGCACACTCCGTTCGGTACTTTTCATAATACATATATATTATCAGTTCCGCTATCGAAGCAAAAATATTGGTAAAACTTACGCTTTTATAAGTGAAATTACATATACAGGCTATAATAAGCGAGATAGAAGATACCCCTATAATTTTTGCGATAAAACGGTCTGTCTTTTTACGCATCACTATAAACACCAGCGCAATAAACACAAACGAAAGCAAAGTTACATCATACCACACCCAGTAAAACGGACCCCTGCAATAATAATTTTGCGCATCGTAATAATACAAGGCATTTGTAAACGGCGTAATTGCCAGAAGCACCAGACAAGGTATATACAAAAGCTGTGCTGCAAAAACGATGATGCCCAATTTTGGCATATTAAATTTATCTGCTATATGTTTTTTGACAAACAGCAAAAGGAACAAACTTTGAAACGCACCCAACAAAAAATAAAAAAATGTGGCAGCAGTCTGTACCGTCACGGCAAATTTGCGTGTATCTCCCACGACCGTAATACTTATCAAATCGAAAAGGTTATACAGAAAAAGCGCCGTAAAAAACACTGTCAGCTCATTTGTAAACGGTACATAGACATTCGCCCTCTTATCCGACCTTTTAACCATTATAAGCGAAAATATCATTATAAATAAAAATATGCCGTTCCAGCCTTCAATAACTGCCTGGATAAAATACGGGGCACCGATTCGGTTTATAAGTTCTATCATTTTTTATCCCTTTAAAATTTGCAAAAACACGCTATACTTGTACTTTCCCCAATTTTTTAATCTTCTTTTTTTGTATCTTCTTTTTCGGTTTTTTCCTGTTTCGGCTTTTCTTTTGAACCCTTTTTGTTGTATTTGTTCATAGCCTCGCGGGCTTCGCCGTTTTTAACTATCATCACAATGGCATCTGCCGCATCGGTTATGCCCTTTATAATATCATCGTTTTCATCTTCGCGGAATTTGCTTAAAACATAGTCGGCAAGGTCCCATTCCTTCGGTTTTTCGCCTATACCGACCCTTACCCTTGTAAAATTATCGTAACCCAGCTGATACATAATACTTCTGAGACCTTTCTGTCCGCCGTCGCTGCCTTTTTCTCTTATGCGTATATGCGACAAAGGCAGATTTATATCATCGCAGCTAACTATTATATCCTCGGGTTCAAGTTTATAGAAAGAAACGACTTCTCTCACACTTTCGCCGCTTAAATTCATATATGTAAGCGGCTGCACCAAAAGCACCTTTTCAAAGCCGATACGTCCCTCGCCTATCACCGCCTTGAACTTCTGCTTGTTCATATCTATATTGTGATCGTAGGCGAGTTTGTTTATTACCTCATAGCCCACATTATGCCTTGTCCATTTGTAATCCCTGCCCGGGTTTCCCAGCCCGATAATTGCATACATATTTATTTCCTTTCCGATTTACATTTAAATGGGGCTGAAAAACATATCAGCCCCGAAATACCAACTATTTTGATTATATCACTTATTCAAAAGATTTGCAAGCTGTTCCTCGACGGTTTTAAGCATTTG
>CAMNCZ010000194.1 GCA_946534775.1 uncultured Eubacteriaceae bacterium | reverse complement strand
CCAAGAATAACACAGTTTTTACCTATAGTAAGGTTATCGGGAACTATTGTATTGCTGCCGATAACGGTAATACCCGTGTTGTAGATCTTCGGTTTAAGCTCATTGATGATATTCTCACCGACACCCATTCTGATATTTGCGCCAACCTTTGTGTCCTGGTCGATAATGCAGCGCTCAATAACAGTGTTTGCACCGATAGTACAATTTTCCATGATGATAGAATCCTTAACAACAGCGCCCTCTTCGATAACAACATTCTTGCTGATAACAGAATTTTCAACAGTACCGTAGATAAGGCTGCCCTCGGAAATAAGGCTGGTCTTTACGGAAGCATTTTCGCCCGTATACTGAGGCGGCTGATAATCGTTGTTTGTGTAGATCTTCCAGAAATCTTCGTAAAGGTTGAATTCGGGAAGAGTCTTGATAAGCTCCATATTAGCCTGCCAATAGCTTTCGATAGTTCCTACATCCTTCCAGTAGTCCTTGAAACGGTATGCGTAGAGTGTCTTGCCCTCGCCCAGCATCTTGGGGATAATATGCTTGCCGAAATCGCTGTCGGGGTGGATCTTGCTGTCCTCGATAAGCGCCTTTCTGAGTACATCCCAAGTGAAGATATAGATACCCATACTTGCAAGATTGCTCTTGGGTTCCGGCGGTTTTTCCTCAAACTCGTAAATTTTGTCGTTTTCATCGGCATTCATAATACCGAAACGGCTTGCCTCTTCCATAGTAACTTCAAGCACGGCAATGGTTACGTCACAGTTGTTTTTCTTGTGATAGTCAAGCATAGCCGCATAATCCATTTTATAAATATGGTCGCCCGAAAGGATAAGTACATATTTTGGGTTACATTCGTCGATATAGGCGATATTCTGGAAAATAGCATCGGCAGTACCCGAGTACCACTCGCCTTTCTCGCCGTCTTTAACGTAGGGCGCAAGAATAGAAGCACCGCCCGCCTTTCTGTCAAGGTCCCACGGTGTGCCTATACCAATATGCTTGTTAAGGGCAAGCGGACGATACTGGGTAAGTACGCCGACGGTGTCAATACCCGAGTTTACGCAGTTTGACATAGGAAAATCGATGATACGATATTTGCCGCCGAAAGCAACGGCAGGCTTTGCCTTGCTTGCTGTCAGAACACCCAATCTGCTGCCCTGTCCGCCTGCCAAAAGCATAGCCATCATTTCTTTCTTTCGCATAGTTACTCCTCCAATCTTTATATTCTAAAAGCAGCCAAAACCGCTTTTATTTTTTATAATAATATAATACCACACTTCCTTAGTAAATTACAACAAAAATTTTTATATTTTTAAAATTTTTATATAAAAATTAAATAACGGGATTTTACATATTTTTACACAAAACTCCCAACTATATATTATATTCAACAAAAACAGCGAAAATCCTTTTTTAAATCGATTTTTTCGGCTCCGTTCGCTGTCGTAATTTCCTCGGAGATCATACGACCCTCCCCAACGGCAAAAGTCACCTTTCTATACAGCAATATTTTCAATATATTCCCCCAAAAAGATATAAATAAGAAAAAAGATTTATACAATATAGACAAATACGTTTTAAGTATTATCAAATCTATTGACTTTAAGGCACATTTGTACTAAAATTAAGAAAAGATTAAATGTGAACTTTATGTTAATTTTTTGAACAATTTAAAAGTAAATGTTAATTTTTTGTCATAATTTTTTATCATTTTTTTCATATTAAATCGGATATTTAGGGGGAAATTATTATGAAAATTTATTTTAAACGAATAAAAGACTCCGCCGACAAAGGTTTTTCCCTTGTTGAACTTATAGTTGTATGTGCGATAATTATGGTAGTTTTGTCTATGCTTATCCCAAATGTTATCGGTTACATAGAAAAAGCAGCCAAAATGTCCGCACTCAACACCGCAAGGGTTATGGTAAACGGTATGGAAGTTGCCACTATCGCTCACACCCAGGAAGGTACGGTATACCTTAACAAGGAGTACCGCTCGGAATACTACGATAACGGCAAGACGATGAAATGCGGTTTCCTTACCAACTGGATGCTGAAAAAAGCACAGAGAAACGAAACTTATGCATCCACCAACCTGAATTATGCGGATTATCTGATAGCCAAGGACATCCTGGAGGCTATACGCAGCGACCACAGTCAGAGAAAGCCCGCTATGAAATTTACAAAAGACGCCCGTCCACTCGGTGCCAACTGCAAAGACTATTGCAGTGACGGCGGTTCTGCGGCTATCTTTGCTTACGCCCCGGGCGGTGGTGTATACTTTGCGCAGATATGCGATAAAGGTTGGCTTGTTACTTACGAACACGGCAATTATACGGTAGAAAAGGTTAAAAGCAACACTACTTTCGTAGGCGAATCCAAATTAAAAGGCAGCTGATGCCCTACCCTAATATTTTTTACCGATATTTTTTTCAAAAAAAAATTAAAAAAACTATTGACAAATCCACGATTTTGATGTATCATATTTTTTGTTGATTGAGTGTGCGTAGCTCAGCTGGATAGAGCGTCTGGCTACGGACCAGAAGGTCGTGGGTTCGAATCCTGTCGCACACATTTTCACGGGACTGTCGTTTGACAGTCCTTTTTTTGTTTTTCACGGACCTTATCCCGAAAAACATTGTAATGCGCACAAAATTATGCTATACTGAAACAGAACAAATTATTTCAAAACACGAGGTACTTATGAGTAAAAAATATATTGACCAACAAGTTAAAATATACGACATCGAATTTCCCAACAAAGGTGTGGGCGAATGGGAAGGCGGCCGCGTTGTCGTCAAAAACACACTGCCCGGCCAGACCGTGCTTGCCGACATCAAAAAAAAGCGCAAGCAGTACGAGGGCTATTTAAAGGGAATTATCGAAAAGGCCGATTACGAGGTCGAACCCGCTTGTCCGCGCTTCGGCACCTGCGGCGGCTGCACCTATCAGAATATCGACTATAAAAAGCAGCTTGAAATAAAGCAAAAAACCGTGAAAGACCTTCTCGATAAGGCCGATTTGGGCGAATATACTTTTCTGCCTGCAAAGCCAAGCCCCGTAACGGACGGCTACCGCAACAAAATGGAATTCAGCTTTGGTGATAACGGCGAAGAGGGCGCGCTTACCCTGGGTATGCGCAAACGAAACAGCTATTACGAAGTGGTCGATGCAGGCTGCTGCAAAATAACCCACCCCGATGTATGCAAAGTCCTCGATGCCACGATCGACTTTTTCCGCCAAACCGACGAAACATTCTTCCACAAATCGCGCCATACGGGTTCTTTGCGCCATCTGCTTGTCAGACGCGGCTGGTTTACGGGCGAAATGATAATATGCCTTGTAACGACATCGACCCTTCACACCGACCTTGAAAAATGGAAGGACACCCTGCTCGCACTGCCCGCAGAAAGTAGTATAGTCGGTATTTGCCACATTATCAACGACGGTGTTGCCGATGTGGTCAAGGCCGACAAAACCGTGCAGCTCTACGGCAGTGACTGCTTCACCGATAAGCTGCTCGGCCTTGATTTTAAAATTTCGACATTCTCGTTTTTCCAGACAAATTCCGCAGGTGCCGAGGTCCTCTACTCCACCGTGCGCGAATTTGCGGGCAGCGATAAATGCAAAACCATTTTCGACCTTTACTGCGGCACGGGCACCATAACACAGCTGTTAAGCCAAAACGCCGACACCGTTTACGGCATAGAACTTGTCGAAGAGGCCGTTGCCGCCGCCAAGGAAAATGCAGCCCTCAATAATATCACCAACTGCGAATTTATCGCGGGCGACGTACTTAATATGGTCGATTCTCTCCCCAAAGACCCCGACCTTATCATACTTGACCCCCCGCGCGAGGGCATCAACCCCAAGGCCATACAAAAAATCATAAACTTTAACGCAAAAAAACTGGTTTATGTCAGCTGTAAGGCCTCTTCCCTCCCAAAAGACCTGCTTGTTT
>CAMNCZ010000193.1 GCA_946534775.1 uncultured Eubacteriaceae bacterium | reverse complement strand
TTGAATATAACGTTAATAGGAGTTGATATTTATGCTTGAAAACGAATTGATCGACCTTATAAAAGACATTCGGCAAAAAAAATGCGAAAGCAACAGTATTGAGTTAAAAGCGGCAAAAAGCGGCTGTCCGAAACTGTATGACACCTTTTCTTCTTTTTCTAACCAAGTTGGAGGAGGTACAATAGTTTTTGGCATAGACGAAGCCGATGATTACAATATATGCGGCGTTTACGATGCTGCCGATCTTCAGAAAAAGATAATGGAGCAAAGTCTGCAAATGGAGCCTGTTATAAGACCCTTATGCACTGTTGTCGAAACAGACGGCAAGACTGTTGTATCGGCAGAGATACAGGAGACCGATAATTTCCAAAAGCCTTGTTTTTATAAAGGTGCGGGAAGATTAAAGGGTTCCTATATCCGTGTGGGCGACGGTGACAGGC
Source organism: uncultured Eubacteriaceae bacterium (assembly GCA_946534775.1). Lineage (GTDB taxonomy): Bacteria > Bacillota > Clostridia > Lachnospirales > CAG-274 > RGIG4310. The sequence goes on along the minus strand of CAMNCZ010000193.1, from coordinate 3,530 downwards.
TTATGACCGAGTATGAGGTATACAGTTATGAGGCTTTCAAACAAAAAATACATGATGAACTGCGTACAGCCGATCGTGCAGAAATGAAAGATATTCAGACTACGTCTTATCAAAGGTATTTGCTTGATTTAAAGGACAAAAAGCCTAATCTATCCGAGTTGAGTGAGGAACAAGTCAACCGTCTGCAAGGCTTTTCCGCAAACAATAAGCCTACGCTTGCGGGCATAATGCTATTTTCGGATTTTCCGCAGGGTTTCTTCCCGCAGCTGTGCATAACTGCCGTATCTGTGCCGGGAACGGAGCTGAATATGACAGGAGATGTCGGAGAACGCTTTATCGACAACAAACGTATTGACGGTACGATAACGCAGATGCTTGACGAGGCGCTTGTTTTTATCAGAAAAAATATGAAAACAAGCACGGTCATTGATCCGGTAACGGGCAGACGCACAGACAAGACGGAATATCCCGTTGTAGCTATAAGGGAATTGGTCATAAATGCACTTGTCCACAGGGATTACAGTATTCATACTGATTTTACGCCCATTACGGTGAGGATGTTTTCCGACAGGATAGAGATCGAAAATCCGGGAGGCTTGTATGGCAGAATGACACTTGACAGGCTGGGCAAGGTCGCAGCCGATACAAGAAATCCATATCTCGCTGCCGCACTTGAAATTATGGGTACAACGGAGAACCGATACAGCGGTATACCGACAGTATATGCGGCTATGGAAGAGTACTCTCTGCCCGAACCCAAATTTGAAAATGACAGGGGTGTATTCAGGGTAACACTCTATAATAAAACCAAAACGACCGCATCTAAGCTGCCGGACGATACAGAGAAAAAACTGCTTGTATTCTGTAAAGAACCACGCAGTAGGGCAGAACTTGAAAAATTTTTCAACGGAGATATAACCATTGCATATGCTATGGAAAAATATATCCATCCGCTTGTTGAAAAGGGATTAATAAGGTTGACTATCCCCGACAAGCCCAAGAGCAAGCACCAGAAATACTATTCCTAAATATAAAATAAATCCCATTATTCAAAGTTATTGCCCTAAAGGTATACAATATAAGCAAGAGAGAGCAATAGAACATATTTATACCAATAAACCATTTGATGACGGCGAGCATATTTTATATGTAAATGCCTCTTATAAAGACGAAACTACACCACTTGGACGATTGCTGCACGATTTTATGTGCAGCGCGACCCCGATGAAATGGAAACGCCTGAAATGGCAGAAAGAACACGCATCTTCAAGGAAACGCCAAAAGGAGTGAGCTATATGTGTGAAATCATTGAAAAATTACAAAAAGAGAGTGCAGCGGAAGCTGCACTGAAAAAAACTATGGAAATTGCATTAGATATTCTTCGCGAGGGTCAAACCGTTACATTTGCTTCTATTGTAACAAAATTATCCGTTGAAACTATCACACAGCTTGCCATCGACAACAACATCGCCTATACTATGTAAAAAACAGCCCACAGGCAAGAATAATGATTGCCTGTGGGCTTAATTATATACTGCTTCCTTTTATTCTGATATGTAAGGAATTATATTATTTTTTCTTATCATTATTATGATCAGGGCGATATATAGGTTTTATTTTTCCCTTTACCCTGTTTCACAATCATTTTTTCATCAAGCATTTTTTTCACAATTATATATGCCCGTGTTTTTTTCACACCAAGCAGATTTTGTATTTCGGCATCGTTTATGCTGCCATGTTGTCTGATATATTCTATAACTTCCGCCTGTTGTTTTGTAGGATTATGTGTCGAGGTATCATTATAGAAATTTTTATAATTCATATTGGGCAGAACGAGTTTAAAAACATTAGGTGAAATCTCCAGTCTCGGCTTTGCAGAGCAGTTTTCATACAACTTGTATATTCGGCGTATACCTGTTCCGTATGATTCTATCAAGCGTAACCTATGGAAAACTTCCGCAAGGTTTTTATTTCTTGGCTGTGAAATGCCGTTCTTTATATCTTCGACTGACAGACCTTGAAGAAGTCCGCCCAAGGATATAAATTCTGTTTCTTTTTCGTTGATGTTTATTATTATGCTGCCGCTGAAACTGTAATCACGGTGTACCAGCGCATTCAATAACGCCTCTCTCAATGTTTCTTCCGGGTAGTCGGGATGTTCTGTCCTTGTAAGCCCCTTTATTTCGGCAGGAACTCTATTGCACAGCATAAGATAAGAAAAAGCATCTTCAAGCTGCTTAAAAATCGAACCTGCAAACTCTTTGCTGTCCTTGAACCTTGTATTGCTGTCATCGTCAAAAACAGCCGCCTTTACAGTGTGTCCGCATTGATCGGACAGCAACAATGCAAGGTTTGTATAAAGCATATCCGAAGAATTGACTACGCCCAAGGCACGATATTTCTCCTCCGAAAACTCACTGCCGTATTTCTCAAATGCAGCTTTTGCAGAATTAAAACTCAGATTTTGTTCAAGAGAACGCATATTTTCAAAAACATCTCCATCGGAATCCTTTATCATCTGTCTTATCATATCGGATGAAGCAGGTACGCTTGACGCGCCTTGTCTTACATACACACCGCATGGTTTTAAACCTTTTGATTTAAGATAGTACGGCTTGAATGCACCTTCATTCACTTCAATTTTTATCACTTTTTCACTTTCGAGTGAATATTTCACAAAAACAGTAACATCGGGCATAATTGCATCACGAATTTCGTTTGTGACCCGTATATAAGTATCGTCAAGATCGTCAAGACCAACAGGTTTACCTTTATCATTCACACCGATAAACAACGTACCCCCGCCTGTGTTTGCAAAGGCAATAACGGTCTTATATATTTCGTCTGTAAATTTTGATTTGTATTCGATATTTTCACTTTCATAATTCATTTTGTTCACTCCCTTATTCATCTTATAAGTGAATTTTCATATGACGTCAAGCGAAATTTTACTTATAAGATAATTTCAAGGTTTATCGTATAACTAATGCCGAATTTTTTCCGACATTTCGGTCAAATATTTTTTTCGCAGAAAAACAAGGTTCTTAGGTTCGTCTAATCTAATCATAGATGAAAACTTTGCAAGTTGCCGGCAGGAACCCCGTTAGGCGGTGATAACTATATATCAACTTCAAGGCAATTTCATACATAAGCAATACTAACTTTGAAACTGTCCTCACAATTCTGCCCAAATGCTTACCATTTGATTTTGCAGCATCTATGCCTTCACGCCGCCTTTTGCGGATAGTGAGGCGTTTCTGCTCGGCTAATATCTGCCCCGCCCTCTTTTAGTTTTGATATATAACAGATTACACCCCGAGCGGATTTTTCTCTTATTGAGTCAGGCAATTCGTCCCATAACGGCAATGTAACGGCAATGAAACCTTCCCCGTCATTTTGCACAAAAATTAAAAAACCTTGCAATCGGCTTGATTACAAGGTTTGAAGAATTGCGGAGGCCGGATTTGAACCAACGACCTTCGGGTTATGAGCCCGACGAGCTACCAGACTGCTCTACTCCGCGATATTAA
>CAMNCZ010000192.1 GCA_946534775.1 uncultured Eubacteriaceae bacterium | reverse complement strand
CTTAACTTATTTTGTCCTGCTTTTATATGCAAACATCATTAAAAGCAATATCATAAAAAAGAAAAATACAATAATAGTAGCGCGGTAGTCTTTCATAGCTATCAATATAGCCACAACGCCGCTTGCGATGCTCAAGCCGTACAAAATGCCGACTGCCTGTTTATTTGTGTAACCCGCATCTATAAGGCGATGATGCAGATGTCCGCGGTCGGCCATCATAATAGGTTTATGGTTTATTGCACGTCTTATCATTGCAAAGGCCGTATCCATGATCGGCAGAGCCATTGCAAGCACCGAAAGCACGATAGAAAGTATCGCGTAGCTTTTAAACACGCCTATACAACTGGCAACAGCCAATACATAACCCAGAAATGTCGAACCCGTATCGCCCATATAGATTTCCGCAGGGCTGAAATTTCGCGGCAAAAAGCCAAGGCAGGCGCCCGCAAGCGCCGCAGTAAGCGCAATAGCAACCGTGGTACCCGATAAAATACAAAGCACCATAAGGCAGATAGCCGCAATACTTGTAACGCCCGCGGCAAGGCCGTCAAGGCCGTCAATAAGGTTTACGGCATTTATAAGGCCTATTATCCAAATTATAGTTATCGGGCCCGACAATACCTTTAAATACTGCCAATGCGGCCACATAATAAAATCTATTTTAGTACCTGTGCAGACGACCACAAGGCCTACAATAAACTGCATAAGCAGTTTAAATTTAGGACCGAGTTCATACACATCATCAAGCATACCGACAAAGAAAATTATCGCACCGCCCACAACAAAGCCCGCAAACTGTTTTGTCTTGAAATCGTTTACAAAAAGGCTTGTTATCAGCAGACTTATCGCAAAGCCCAGTACTATCGCAATACCGCCCATAAGCGGTACAGGCTCCTTATTCATACCGCGTGAACGCGGATAATCGACTGCTTTGAATTTATATGCTATTTTTCGTGCAAGCGGTGTCGTGACCATCGTCACACCAAACGCTGTTGCAAACGCTGTCATATATAACAGCCAATCGTGGGACATATACAAGCCCCCTTTCGGTTAAAAGGTAAGTAGATATTATTTTGTTCCGTACATTCTGTTGCCGACATCACCAAGGCCCGGCACAATATAGCCGTCTTCGGTTATGCTTCGGTCAAGTGCAGCCGCATATATATCCACATCGGGGTGATCGGCCTGTATCTTCTGCACGCCTTCCCTGCCGCATACTATGCAAAGGCAGGTAATATCCTTTACCCCGCGTTCCTTTAAAAATTGAATGGCAGCAGATGCAGTACCGCCTGTTGCAAGCATAGGATCAAGCACAAATATATGCATATTTTCGGCATCCTTAGGTACTTTACAGAAATACTCTATCGGCTGTAAAGTATTGGGATCACGGTAAAGACCTATATGGCCTACCTTTGCCGTGGGTATCATATTTTCTATACCCTCTGCCATACCTATACCCGCACGAAGAAGCGCAACAACGCCTATTTCCTTGTCAAGCGTTTTGCCCTCTGCCTTTCCGAACGGTGTTTCTATATCAATTGTTTTGGTCTTAAAATCCCTTACCGCATCATAGCACAAAAGACTTGCCATCTCTCCCACAAGTTCGCGAAATTCTTTACTTTTAGTATTTACATCACGCAAAAGCGCAAGTTTCGACTGTACAAGCGGATGCTCGTTAATAAATAAGCTGCTCATAAGTTACCCTCTCTTTGAATTATTCTCTTTTATTATTTTTTTATTCTTCTATCATAGAAATACGTCTTTTATGTCTTTCATCGCCCGAAAACTCGGTGCCAAGCCAAGCTTCCGTAACAGCAAGCGCATGTTCGGGGCCTATTATCCTGCCGCCCATACAAAGTATATTACTGTCATTGTGAAGCCTTGTAAGCCTTGCGGAAGCAACATCGTGGCAAAGCGCCGCGCGTATGCCTTTTACCTTGTTTGCCGCAATGGATATACCGATACCCGTACCGCAGATAAGTATACCCTTTTCACACTCACCCGATGCAACAGCCTTTGCAACGGCTTTTGCATAAACGGGATAATCCACCGAATCGGGTGTATAAGTACCAAAATCCTTAAATTCTATATTGTTTTTTTCCAGATATTTTATAATTATGTTTTTTAATTCAAGACCGCCGTGGTCGCAACCCAAACCTATCATATCCGTATCCTTTCAGATCATATTTTTTATTTATCCAATTCAATAATACTGTATCCCGCCGCTTTTTTCAGCCTGTTCATTATCGCAAGCCCAAGTTCGCTTTCGGGAAATCCCTCCACAAAAACCGTTTCGTAGCCGTAAAAATCGCACTTTCTAAGCATTTTAAACAAGTTTGCCGCTATGGTTTCGGGATGCTTTCTTGTACCTATAACCAGCACATTTTTTGTATTATAGCCGTCTTTTGTTTCCTCGGTTGCTATAACACCGCATTTTTCCGCTTTATGTTCCTCAAGCAGAGAATTTATCTCAGCAACGGTTTTTTCAACACTGCCGCGAATTATTGTAACCGAAGCATCGGGCGAATAATGAGTATATTTCATACCCGGCGCTTTCGGGCGTTCTCCGTCGTTCAGTCTGCCCAATACCACCTTGTCCACCGTTATATCGGGAGCAATTTCTTTAAGCATTTCAAGCGTTATCGAACCCGGCCTTAACAGACACGGCGTATCGCCGCTTACATCTACAATAGTGCTTTCCAGCCCGAACTCGCAGCTGCCGCCGTCTATGATCATATCTATTTTGCCGTTAAGGTCAAATTCAACATGCGAAGCGCGTGTGGGGCTTGGTTTTCCGCTTGTATTTGCACTCGGCGCCGCGATCGGCACCCCGCAGGCTGTTATAAACTGCTGCGCTGTCCTGTTTTCGGGAAAACGTATTGCGACCGTATCAAGTCCGCCGCTTGTTTCCTTTGGGATAATATCCTTTTTCATAAAAACAAGGGTAAGCGGCCCGGGCCAAAACGCTTTCATAAGCTTTTGTGCAACAGGGCTTATGTCCTTTACCAGCGCATCAAGCTGTTTTATATCGGAAATATGGGCAATAAGCGGATTGTCGGAAGGTCTGCCCTTTGCCTCGTATATTTTTTTTACCGCCGTACCGTCAAGCGCATTTGCACCCAGACCATAAACGGTTTCCGTAGGAAATGCCACAAGACCGCCGGTATTTATCACCTTAGCGGCCTCGGTAAAAATGGCTTTATTTAACTGCGGATCTGTATTATCTACGGTTAAAATTTTTGTTTCCAATTATGCCTCAACACTCTTTACGTTTTTTCCGCAGCATTTTTTGTACTTTAAGCCGCTGCCGCAGGGACAGGGATCGTTTCTGCCGACCTTAGCGTTAGGATTGATATAAGTACCCGAGTTTTTCTGCTCTTTGTAGTACTTTTTCATTTCTTCTTCTTTAAATATATTTTTCCACTGAGGAAGTGTATAAAGGTGATCTGCCTTATACTCTACCATTTTCTTGAACAATGTAGGGAAATCGATCTTAATGGTAACTTCCGATTCCTCTGTAAGATGCTCGATATCGATACGAGGATCCTGAGTATCGTTTATGCCGTCAATAAATCCCACAATGTAAGTAGGTGTCATATCGAAACGTTCGGAAAGCTGCTTAACCGTGCCGCTTATTTCCTCCGTCTTGTTTTCAAGGATATATTCGTATATTTTCTGTTCCTGCGGCATATAGTTATCCCAAACGGCATCATTTGTTCTGCCGTCTCTGTTGTAAGCCGCACCAAACCACTGTTCATATAATGTCATAAGATTTTCCTCCTTTGCAAAGACACATATCTTTGCTTTTTCAATAAATTTAAAAAATTTTACTTATATAAATGTAATGTCATATAATAACACATCATTAGATATTGTACTATATTTTTAATCAAATTGCAAGAAATTATTTACTTTGTAACCCATTTGTAAAATAATCATTGCCGATATTTATTTCATACTTACTTTAAGCAGTTCATTAATTGAATT
>CAMNCZ010000191.1 GCA_946534775.1 uncultured Eubacteriaceae bacterium | reverse complement strand
AATTGGCAAAAAACCTGTTTTTTGCCAGAGGGTGGAGCTTAATGCGACACCCTCCCTGTAAAACTTTTTATTATCATTATCATACATTAATGTCGTCGAAAAGCACGGGCAGTTTTTCTTTAAATTCCTTTAAAAGGGCAATACTTATCTCCCTTATCTGCGGGTGCGCCGCGGGCGCGGTGCGCAGCTTGAAGAAATGCCGCCATTCACGCATATTCATCGTCACAACTATCTCCGTTTTAAGGCTGTTTGGCAGTATACTCCTTGCCTCCTCGGGCTTGGCACCGTCTGCGATCATCTTGTTGTAGGCATTTTCTATGTACTGCATAGTTTCTTCCCACGTTTTCATATTTTCGCTGCCGTCTTCCCAAAAACAGGGTTTTATAAATGTAAGCTCACTGCCGAAACGATCCTGTGCATAATTACAGTAACGTGTGCTTTCCTGTGAAAAACTTGCTATGCGGTGGCGCACCATTTCGTGCGTAACACCTCTGTCGCAGATAAAGCGCACCGTCACTTTTTCGTGTTCAAGCACACTTTCGTGACCACGTTTTATTATACCCGCAATAAATTTCTCGGCCGAGCCGTCACCGATGCGGCCTTCGCTTTTGTAGCAGGTCCTGCCCGCGCGCTCTATGCCAAGCATAATGCGTTTTGCGTCTATCTCGTCTTCTATAACGTAATAAGGTTTAATTATCTTCATCTTCGCTGTCCTTTCCGCTGTTCATATCAAAACGGCTTTTAAATGCCTGCGCCAGTGTCACCTGGTCCACATATTCCAGTTCCCCGCCCACGGGCACTCCCTTTGCTATGCGGCTGGTCTTTACACCGTCGTTTCTCAGCGCGATATTCCTCGCGATATACATAGCGGTGGTATCACCCTCTACCGTCGAGGACGTGGCAAGTATCACCTCTTCGGTGCTGTCGTTTATCCTGTCAAGAAGTTCGCGTATGCGGATATCCTCGGGGCCTACGCCCTCCATCGGGTTTATAAGCCCGTGCAGAACGTGATAAACACCGTGGAAATCGTTGGTTTTCTCATAAGCCGCCATATCGCGCGGGCTTTCCACCACCATTATCTGGTTTTTATTGCGTTTTGCGCTGCTGCAAATAGGACAGGGGTCCGTATCGGTAAGGTTGCAGCAATGCGAACAATACTTCACACGCTCCCTTGCCTCGACTATACTTCTTGCCAGCGCATCGGCATTTTCCTTAGGCATATTAAGCACATAAAAAGCAAGGCGCTGCGCGGAACGGCCGCCTATGCCCGGCAGTTTGCCAAACTGCTCTATAAGCCGTGTCACATATTCGCCGTAGTAGTTCATAGCTTAAAACAGTCCGCTCGGTATGCCCGTGCCCGTGATATTGCCCATTGTGCTTGTAACCGCATCGTCCGCCTGACGTATAGCCTCGTTTACTGCGGTAAGCACAAGGTCCTGAAGCATCTCCACATCATCGGGGTCCACTACCTCGGGCTTGATATCGATCGATTTTATCACTTTTTTGCCTGTGATAACGACCTTTACCGCACCGCCGCCGCTTGTTACCTCAAATTCTTTAAGTTCAAGCTCCTGCTGTGCCTCTTCCATCTGTTTCTGCATTCTCTGGGCCTGCTTCATAAGGTTGTTCATATTCATACCGCCCATAGCGCCAAAGCCGCCCATTCCTTTTCCTTTTCCCATTTTTTCTTCCTCCTGATAAAATTAATATATTATTTTTGTATCTGAAACAAATTCCGAAACAGATCCCCAAATCAATCCTGCAAAATATTTATATCATCGCCAAATTGGCTTAACAGGCTTTCCTCGGCATTCATCTTTATATCCTCGTCAACACCGCCGTAAAGCTCCGTATGCCGTTTGTCATACTGCGCACGCATCATCGGCCTCACCCGAAACTCTATCTCCGAAAAATCCTTCAACGCCTGCACAAGTATATCCTTTTTATTCATCAGCACATCGAAATGCGCTTGAAAATCGCAGACTATCGTCAGTATATCTTCCTCCAGATAAGCGGGATGCACCTCGTTTTTAAGCAGAGGTTTAAGTGCGGGGTCCGTGACCGTTTCCACAAAGTCCCTCCAGCACCCTATCATAGTTTTTATGTCATCGGGCACTGCCTTTTTTATAACAGGCTTTGGCTTTTCGACGGGCGCTGCCGTCATCTGCGGTACAGCGGCCACACTCACGCCCTTTTCTATCTTTTCCTCAACTATGCGCACACGCTTTTCAAGCGAGGCGTTGTCGTTTTCCGTCAGCGGTGCGCAGGCGCGTATACACGCCACTTCCAGCTGAATACGCGGGCTGAGACTTTTTTTCATAGTGTTTTGCAGCTGCGAAAATATGCCGATAAGGTTTATAAGATACTCATAACCCAATCCCTGTGCCTGTTCCCGCAGTTTTTCTATATAACTTTGCGAATAGTCCAATGCCGCGCAGCTTTCGCTTACCGTGCGCGATACCAGTAAATTTCTGATATGCATTACATATTCATCGGTAAATTGGTGGATATCTCTGCCGCCAAGCACCGTATTTTCCACTATATCAAGCGCAGCCGCCGCATTGCCGTCCGAAATTGCATCCGTAAGTTCAAAAAATATATCCTTATCCACGGCGCCCGTTATATCCCGCACCTTTTGGGCGGTTATCCTTTCGCCGTAGAAAAAGCTCATACACATATCAAGCAGGCTGAGTGCATCACGCATAGCGCCGTCGGACACCTCGGAGATGTACTCCAGCGCCTCGGTCTCTATATCCACGTTTTCATCGCGCATATAGCCTGCCAGTACCTCAGTCATTTCCTTAACGCCGATACGGTGAAAATCAAACCGCTGACAGCGCGAAATTACCGTAGGCAAAAGCTGCTGCGGGTCGGTAGTTGCCAAAATAAACACAACGTGTGCGGGCGGTTCCTCCAGTGTCTTTAACAGCGCATTGAATGCCGCTTTCGACAGCTGATGCACCTCGTCTATTATATACACCCTGTATCGCCCCAAAGTAGGCGGATACTTCACCTCATCGGTTATTTCGCGGATATCGTCGATACCGTTATGGCTTGCCGCATCCAACTCCACCACATTCACGTTCTGCTCGCTTAAAATGCTTTTGCACACCTCGCACTCGTTGCAGGGCTTTTCGCCCGTACCCTCGCAGTTGACGGCGCGTGCAAAAATTTTTGCAGTGGATGTTTTGCCCGTACCGCGCGTCCCGCAAAACAAATAAGCGTGGCTTATACGGTTTGTCTCTATCTGATTTTTAAGGGTTTTTATAATATGCTGCTGCCCCACCACATCGTCAAAACTCTGCGGGCGCAGCCTTCTGTAAAGCGCACGATATGCCATAATTTTACCCCTTATGCTTAAAAAGGCCCCTTTAAGAACTTTTTAAAAGAGCCTTTAACCAACTTATATTAAGAAATCCTGTGCATTTATCTTCGACAGTTGCTTACACGCGTTACTGCGGCAGTTAACTCCCTCCAAGCGACCTTACGGCACATAGAAGGGTCTGCTTAGTGCTGCTTCCTCTCGGACCTGACACGGTTCACAAAGTTCTATTGCGCAAGACTCGGCTATCAACATCACTTACCTCAGGCAGGCCGCACAAACAAAAGCCTCGGAATAAACATCACCCCTGCTGAAGCGGGTTGCAGGTACAGGGCACCGCTATCTCCCCGGCTAGCACAGGACAAATATATTATACTAAATTTTTACGCGATTGTCAATTATTAAAAACAGTTGTTTAAATAATTTTTCGGACACACACCGACATATACCGGCAGATGCGCAAAAAACCGCCCTATCCGATAAAAGCGGTAAGGCGGTCGGTCAAATCAAAATACTCCTAACGCACCAAGCAGCAGTGTCACAAGCATTACGGGTGCAATAAGTGTTATCATAATAGTAAACAGCAGTTTTCTTCCAAATTTCTCGCCGTTTTTAGTGGCCTCGTCTATTATTACTTTTGGGCCTACTATCCATCCGATAAGTATACAGGTACCTATCTCG
>CAMNCZ010000190.1 GCA_946534775.1 uncultured Eubacteriaceae bacterium | reverse complement strand
TCGTTGTTACCGTTGCGTTCAGACTGGGTGTTCTGGGCTTTTTGCATCTGTCGCACCTGTCGGACGGCGGGGACTATAAAGATGCGCAAAACTTAGGCCTTATGGATCAGATAATGGCGCTGAAATGGGTACACGAGAATATTGCGGGATTTGGCGGCGACCCCGATAATGTGACTATCTGGGGTGAATCCGCAGGTGCGGGAAGCTGTACTATGCTTCCGCTGGTAAAAGGTTCTCAGCAGTATTTTAAGCGCGTTATTGCACAAAGCGGCGCACCTTCGCAAACAATAACTCCCGAAGAAGCGATTGGCTGTACGAATGAACTTATGGAAAGTCTCGGCTGCAAAACCGTTGAGGATCTGAAAAAAGTTGACAGCAAGAAACTGGTGGAAGCATCGGCCGTACTCACGGTACGTTTGTTTCCCGAAAGAGACGGAAACTATCTGCCGTCGGATCCGTTTGAGGCTTATGCAAACGGTGCGGCAAAGGATATAACATTCCTTCAGGGCTGCAACAAGGACGAGATGAATTTCTTTGTATCCGTTATGGGCGAGACCGATTTTAAACTGTGGGCTGCCGACCGTAAAGCAAAGAAATACGACAAGCAGCTGACAGCCGAGGAAAAGGCGCTTGTCGAGGCTTTCTGCAAAGAAGGAAATACGGAAAGCTGGGAAGCCGACAGCCGCTTGTTCGGTCAAAGCTGGTTTATTGCGCCCGCTGTCAGACTGTCTGAAAATCAGGCGAAAGCAGGCGGCAAATCGTATACCTATTACTACAGGGTAGAATCTTCTATGCCTATATTGAAAAGCGCGCACGGCGAGGAATTGCCAATAGTATTTAAACACCCCGAAATGACCGACGGCAGACCGTATGACGAGACGTTTTCAAGGACTATGCGTAAAATGTGGGTACAGTTTGCCAAAACGGGTGATCCGTCGCTTACAGCGGAGCAGTCACCCGACGGCAAAGCAAAGCAATGGCCGCTTTACGATATGGAAAACAAGGAAGTTATGGTACTTGACGAGTTTGATATCCATAAGGATAAAGAAACCGAATTAAAGATAGTTGACAGGGACAGATCCTATTTCCTGACTAAGTATTATATGCTTTGATATTTCCTGAAATGAACAGGAGGGAACAATATGGGCAAGAGGAAAATTATAAAATTATTTGAAACCAGAAGCGGAAATATGGAATATCTTTTAAACCGCGATTATATCAGCAACGGTATAGCAACTATCCCGGTGCATATTTCGGAGTTTAACGATGTTATCAGCCCGTACAGTGTTACGGGGTATGAGGCGATCAATCCCGAGTTTGGCGATTTGCTTAAAACGGCGGCGGAATGTGCGCCTCCCGAGTATCCGCTGGTTTTAAATATAATTGAAAATTGTCTGTCGCAGGCGGAGAAAGAGATCATCACCGAAGTTATAAGTAGCGAATTTGCGTATGACCTGGGTATGGTGGAGCGGGAAGAAAAAAGGCATACAAAGGTGTTTGTGCTTATGATAGTAGGTCTTATCCTTTCGGGCATATTATTGTATTTTACCCATTCTTTGGCAGACGAACCGCGTGAACTGTTTTTTATACTGTTTTGGTTTATGGGCGATACGTTATGCGACTATATATTCCTGACAGGACACGATCTTCGTCAGGAAAGAAGAATGGCGGGACGGCTTGCAAGCATCAAAGTTATTTTCTCCGAAAAATACGAAGGCCCGAATTATACGGAAAGCGAAGTCAACAGATTATATGACGAGATCGAAAAAGACGTGAAGAGATCGCTCGACGTGGAAAAATAACTGCGGGCAAGCAACAAATAGCTGTGGTCGGCTTTGCAGAGAGGTGAAAAATGAAAAAACTATTTACATTAGATGATTTTATGATCGCTTTCGTTTCGGCGCTGGGTTACGGATACGGTGAGGTTATGCTTAATCTTTTCGGCTGGCCCGAATGGTTGGTTGTAGTAGTGAGCCTTGTTGTGGGTATTGCCATGGAAGAGCTGATAAGCGCAATGGTTTTCAGTAAAACGGTACAGAAAGATCCAAGGAACAAGTTTGTAACCTATATTTCAATTTTGTTTATTTTTCTGTTCGCCGATATTATTTCAAACGTATGGCTTAAAGTGTCGATGCTTGATAATTTGGTGGAGGAGTTTTTATATGTTGTAGGTCTCCCCATTATCGGCTTTGTTATAAATTTGTGCATACGCGCATATCATATACTGAAAGTACGCAAGGTCTATGACGATGGAAGCAAAGGCTTTGTGTTTGATGTAAGTAAAAAAGAAGTTGAGGACATCAACCAACACAATCAACAAAACCTTGATGAATACGATGCCGACTGTGCGGTAAAGATAAGAACGGGGATCTATGTTGGGGAAAAGGAAAAGAATAATGAAATAATTTCCTATTACGGTATTCCCTACGCAAAGGCGCCCGTCGGAGAACTCAGGTGGAAGGCGCCCGAGCCGCTTCCCGCATCGCAGGAGGTGTTTGAGGCAACAAATTTCGGTGATTCCGCCGTACAGGTGGAACATAAGGGTGTCATCTTAAAACTGCACAAACAAAGCGAGGATTGTCTCAGCCTTAATATTTATATCGCAAACGACAAGAAAAAAGAAAAGAAACCTGTAGTAGTGCTGTTTCATAACGGTGATTTTTCTTACGGCGGTTCTGCAGACCCCTTGGTATACGGCGACAATTTTGTTAAAAATCATAAGGATGTCGTGTTTGTAAGCTTCAACTATCGCCTCGGTATTTTCGGCTTTATCGATTTTTCGGATGTCCCGGGCGGAGAGGCTTATCCCGATACTTTAAACCTGGGGCTGCTTGACCAGATAGCGGCGCTTGAATGGGTCAAAGAAAACATTTCGGCTTTTGGCGGCGACCCCGACAGGGTAACGGTTATGGGATTTGAGTCGGGAGCGGTTTGTGTGTGTATGCTTGCGGCGTGTGAAAAGGCAAAGGGTCTTTTCCAAAAAGCTTTTGTATTTGACGGTAATCCCGAAATGATATACAATACGCCCGATGCCGCGCGCACCTTGGCAAAAAAGCTGTTGGAAGAAACACATACCAACACCATGGAGGAACTTTTGCGGCTTGATACACAAACATTAAAGCAGGTATCGACAAAACTCTGGCAGTATTTGTGTACGCCGACGTATGACAAAAACTTTATCCCTGTCGATATTTACAACGCTTATCAGAACAAAGCGGCATCGGGTATTGAGTTTATTGTCGGTATTCCAAGCAATGAGGGCGGAGTTATGCGTTCATATATCGGAAACAACAATTACGAAAAATTGTTATCGATAGGACTTGACGATATCCGAAAATATATAGATGATGCCACCGCTGCCGAGATACGGGAGTATATTGAAAGCAATGCAGCCGTATCCTCCGAACTTGAAGCAAAATCAAAATTTATTGATCAATGGATCGCCGCAAATATTTATCGCAGTGCGGTAAAGTTGGCGGAGGGCGGAAACAAGGTGCATCTTATGTACTGGGATGAAAAACCGCTGATAAAAAATCTCGGCTCGGGTTCGGTAGATGTAATGGCGGTTCTGCTTGGAAATGATGAGGCGTTGGAACTGTACGGCAACGTGATGAATAAAGATATGTCGGAAATAATGCAGGCCCTTTTGCAAAAATTTATAAAAGGAGATCCGCTTAGGCTGTACACCAACGAGATATTGGCCGTAGATGCCATTAATTGGAAACCATACCCCAAAGCGCTTATCGTAAAGAATAAGAAAATTAAATTTGATACAATAAAAGACAAATTGACAGTGATAAACAATTTGCTGAAATATTGATCTGAAACAATAATGCTTAAAAATTTATGCTGTATGGCATTGACCGATGTTTTCGGCAATATGTTTGATCCGATGATACTGCCCCCGATTCTGCAATTTTTCCGATTGCGGGATCGGGGGATTTTTTTTGAATAAAATTTATTGTAATAGTAAAAATTATCATTTATGCTACGAAATACGACGGACTTCTGACGAAGTCCTATAACC
>CAMNCZ010000189.1 GCA_946534775.1 uncultured Eubacteriaceae bacterium | reverse complement strand
TTTATAGACAGTATTTTGTCACTTAACATCAGCGGTCCGTTTTCGTCGATCTTTATGCACCGCCATAAAATAGGCTCTCCGTAGTATGTACCCATTTGGAAGTAGTCGCCCACATTCACACTGTTGACGGCATAGGCTTCCGTGCTGATATCATCGGCAGGCGCAGACCGGGTACGGGTAAAGGTCTTTACTGCAGCATGAACCGCACTTATACCTCGTTTTATTGTTCCTTTCATGGTTTTTCCTTCTCTCTTTTTATATTATAAATTACAAAATATTTTTCACAAAAATAAACCATATAATGCACAATTCTGCATTTTTTGTTAACTTCCTTTATAATTATAAAAATTTCAAAAAATATAAATTGTTGTTTACAACACTAAGTTTCCAAAATTTTTACTCATTCAAAAACCAATAGGACATTCTCCCCCCTCGTCAGAACTCTATCCCCTTTCGTGCCTTTATTCCGTTATCGAAAGGGTGTTTTATTTTCTTCATTTCGGTTATATAATCGGCGGCTTTGCACAGTTCTTCCGCGGGGTCGCGGCCCGTCAGCACTATCTCCGTATCGGGTGTGTTTTCAATCATCTCCAAAACCGCGGTAATAGGTGCAAACCCCTTGTTTACCGCGTGAAATATCTCGTCAAGCACCAGCATATCATAATTTTTTGCCGATTTTGCCGCGGTTTCCAGCTGTTTTGTGTAAAATTGTGCCGCCTCGTTTTTTTCGTTCTCCGTCATTTTAAAACTGAATCTCACATTGTCTAAAAAAGGCATAACAGTGATATTTTCGGTTTTTTCAAGCACTTTTATCTCGCTGCTTTTTCCGTCTTTCAAAAAGCCGCAAAACAGCACTTTTCCGCCCGACCCCGCGCAGCGCAGCGCAAGCCCGACCGCCGCCGTGGTCTTGCCCTTTCCGTCACCGCAGTAAATATGCACCATTTTATACACCTTCTTCCAATATTTTGTAAATTTTTTCCATATCAATATTTTGCCGCACGGCATCAGCCAGTATATCATACTGCTTATTTTTATATTCCGTCATATCAAAGGTGCTGATATCCTCGCTGTTTATGCCCTTTTTATCGGCAAGGGCGCGAATGAGCGTTTCGGAAACTTCTTTATCGTCAAAAATGCCGTGGATATAGCAGCCGCAGATATTTCCGACACAAAAGCCGTCCGTTCTGCCGTTTTCAAGGCGCAGCATATCGCCCTTTGTCTCACCCAGGTGTATCTCGTAACCGTCAAATTTTTTGCCCGAAAGCCCTGCAAATATGCCTTGTACATTCTCGAAAACACCTTGTATCCTTGTGCGGGTCTTTTCGGCGGAAAAAAAGGTCTTTACGGGCAGAAGCCCCATTCCCGTCATACTTCCGCCGCCCTCGACGTTAAGCGGGTCCGATATCTCCTCGCCAAGCAGCTGATAGCCGCCGCATATTCCAAATATCGGCGTATCGGCCGCCGCAAGCTGTTTTATCCGCGCTTCAAGTCCGCTTTCACGCAGAAACTTCATATCGTACAAGGTATTTTTTGTACCCGGCAATATCACCATATCGGGCTTTCCAAGCGCATTTGCGCGCGATACATAGCGCAGTCCCACCCCGTCCGTACATTCAAAGGCGGTAAAATCCGTAAAATTGGATATATGCGGCAGCTTTATGACCGCTATATCGATAAGCCCAACACTTTTGCGTTCAAAACGTTCCGACAGGCTGTCCTCGTCGTCTATATCGACGCGGGTATAGGGTATAACACCCAAAACAGGCTTGCCCGACCGTTTTTCAAGTATATCGATACCCTCTTTCAAAAGCGTTTTGTCACCACGGAATTTATTGACTATAAGTCCCTTTAAAAGCCGCTTTTCATCATCTTCAAGCAGGTCTGCCGTGCCCAGCAGCTGCGCAAAAACACCGCCGCGGTCTATATCGCCTATCAGCAGCACGGGTGATTTGGCAATTTTTGCCATACCCATATTCACTATATCATCGGCCTTTAAATTTATCTCCGCAGGGCTGCCCGCACCCTCTATAACAATAATGTCGTATTTTTGCGCAAGACTGTCATAAGCCGATTTTATGGTTGGTACAAGCGACTTTTTGTACCCGAAGTACTCCCGTGCCGACATATTGCCGTACACTTCGCCCATCACTATCACCTGCGACCCGACATCGGTAGTCGGCTTTAAAAGAACGGGGTTCATCGCCGCAGTCGGCTCAATGCCTGCCGCCTCGGCCTGCATAGCCTGTGCGCGGCCTATCTCCAACCCCTCTTTTGTGATATAGGAATTAAGCGCCATATTCTGCGATTTAAACGGCGCCGCGCTGTACCCATCCTGTGCAAAAATGCGGCATAACGCCGCCGTCAGCAGGCTTTTGCCCACATTTGACATAGTGCCCTGAAGCATTATCGATCTTGCCATAAACCATACCTCTAAGGAAACACTGATTTAATGTTGAAAAAATCAGTGTTTCCCTAAAACAAAAGGGCCGTAACATTTTACCAATGCCGCGGCCCTTGTTGACTTTATTTACCGAAAATACCTTTTAACTTATCAAGCAGGTTTCCGTCGGATGCAAGCGTTTTAAGCATTGCCTCAAGGTCTTTGCCCGTAAGATTGTTCTTTACCGCATCAATTACCTTGTTTACCAGTTCGTCGGGAAGGTCCACACCCAGCAAAGACTCTACCGCCTTAACGGGGTCCTGCGCAAAAGCCGCCTTGCTGCCGTCATCCTGAGAAAGTTTTATAATTGCATCTTTAATTGCATTAACATCAATATTTGCCATAACGCTCACCTCTTATTAATTTTTATCAGCCTTTTACAAATACAAGTTCCGATGCGCCAAATTCGGCAAGTTCGGAAATTCCCGAGAATACGATCTTACCGTCGGAGATAGTACCGCTGTCGCCGTCAAGGTTTATTGAATTGCCGCTTATTGTGAAGCTGCCGCTGTCCGATACGAACAAATCGTCAAAGCCCTGATCTTTTACCATATCGTCAATAAAAGCTTCTTTGCTTTCATATCCCATATATTTAAGGAATTCCGAAATGTCGGCTTCCGTTACTTTTTCGCCCATACTCTCCGAAAGGAAAGCCGCAAGGTTATTTGTGAAGAACTGCTTGATGCTTGCCATAGTCTTGTCCTTATCTATAGATAAGGTTGCAGTGCCGCTTTCCGCAAGATCAAGGTTGCAGTAAACATAGATCCTGTCGGCATAATTGCCGCTCATGCCCGATTGACCGAGTGAATAATCCGTCATATCCACAGCTGCTGTATATCTGCCGTATACGGAAGATGTGGCGGGTGTTGTAACTGCGGGTGCCGAAACAGGTTCACCGTTGCAGTAGATGTAGGAATCATTGCCCTTGTAGCTGATGTGTGCTACCTTTTCCTCACCGTTCCACGATGTTTCCGCGCCAACGCTGTCGCCAACAGCTCTTAAAGGAAGATAGAAACTGCCGTCGATTATCTGCTGAGGTACATCGGGCTTAACGGATGTGCCGTTGATAGTGAAATAATCTTTTCCTTTTGGGATCTCTATGGTAAATTCATCGTTTGATATGGTGGCGATAGCCGTTTCCGCATCCCACGATACATTAAATCCCAATTCCTCAAAAGCGCCTCTTACGGGCACAAGTGTTCTGCTGTCAACTATCTTGCCTGCCGCAGCCCAAACCGATCCTGCCGATACAAGTACAAGTGCTGTTGATAACAAACCTGCAAATACTTTTTTCATAAAGTTGTCCCCCTTTCTCATCGCCGCCTTAACGCGGTATGAGAGTAAATTTTCTGAATTACTACAAGTTAATTATACCAATATCCGCCCTGTATGTCAAGATAAGTCTTTTTGTATCCATAGTTTTTGAATGGGTTAAATTTTTGTAAACATAATATTTTGTAAACATAGTAATGGAAATTATCATTTATACTCGTTGCTTTTTTCTTGGGGGTTATGCACCCCCAAACCCCGCACTTACTTTCTGAGAAAGTAAGCAAAGCATTGCCGCGAATAATGGTGTTGTTATTTTGACGTATC
>CAMNCZ010000188.1 GCA_946534775.1 uncultured Eubacteriaceae bacterium | reverse complement strand
GAAGTTTTGAATGATATGCGCAGAAAAGGCGTTGAGGGCAGACGGAAATTGCTTGAGCATTTTGAAAAATTGACAGAGGATCCGATGTCGGCACAGAAAAAACTGCTTATGGAGCTGCTTGAAGAAAACAAGGATACCGAATATGGCAGAAAATACGGCTTTGCCGAAATAAAGTCCATAGAGGAATATCAAAAACGTGTTCCCGTCACCGAGTACGAAGATTATGCGGAATATATCGAAAGAATGGTGGAAGGCGGCGAAGAAAACCTTATAAGCGGTAAAAAACCCGTATGGTACAACAAAACATCGGGAACGGTCGGGGAACCGAAAAAAATACCTTACACACAGACAAGCCGCGACCGTTTCAATACCTACAGTCTCGGTTATCAATCGGGGTTATTGTACAGGGAGTTGGGGGAAAAATATTTCGGAGGGCGTTTTCTTAATTTGATACGCTGCGGCGGGAGTGTTTCCATACTTCCCGACGGTACGCCATTCGGCCCCTTGTCCGAGGCTTCTCTCAGACCGTATATCGATAAATGGAAGTATATATATTCCACGCCTGCCGAAGCGACTTTTGCGCCGAAAGGCACCAACACGAACTATCTGAACGCCCGTTATGCATTAAGCGACAGGGATATAAATAACATCAACTGTTCTTTTACGGGCTTTCTGCTTGATTTTTGCCGATACATCGAAAAAAATTGGAAACTTCTTGTAAACGATATTGAAAAGGGCGTTATTGACGAGAGTATCGATCTTCCCGCTGATATAAGGGAAAAGCTTACAGCGGAACTGACGCCTATGCCCGAAAGGGCCGCGGAACTGCGTGCAGTATTTGAGGAGGGTTTTGAAACGCCTTTTATACCGAAGGTGTGGAAAAACCTCAGCTATGTGGTGGGAGGCGCATCTGCGGGCTTTGCAAGATACACAAACGAGATACGCAGCCGCTATCTCGGTATGGATACTGCATTTTATTACCGCGGCATATCGGCATCGGAAGGTATTTTTTCCGTGCCTCTCAAACTGGCCTCGGAGGAGTCTGCGCTTATCCCCGATTCGCTGTTTTATGAATTTATCCCCCTTGACGAGGAAAACGCAAAGCCTGTCACTATGGATAAGCTGGAGACGGGAAAGGAATACGAGCTGATCATAACCAATCATTCGGGCTTTTACCGCTATCGTATGAAGGATGTTATGTTGGTCACGGGCTTTTTTAATGCGGTGCCTTTGGTGGAGTTTCGCTATCGCATAGATAAGACCGTAAGCCTTATGGGTGAAAAGACGACGGAACTGGCGCTTAGGGTCGCTGCCGAGAAAACGGCGGAGGAGTGCGGCTTTATGCTGGTGGATAACTCCGTTTATCCCGATACGGACGAGGTGCGGTATGTGTTTATTATGGAAATAGACCGCGTACCAAGCGAACTTACGGAGAAAAATATAATATCCTGTTTGGAGAAAAATCTTGCGCGGGTCAATCCGTCTTACGGTGAAAAAGTGCAAAACGGGCTGATAAAACCCGTTAAGCTGCTGTTTGCCCAGCCCGAAACTTATGTGCTTTACAAGGAAATAATGCTGATGAAAGGAAATTCCATAGCACAGCTGAAACCCGTAACGGTGATAGGAAAAGAGGAACAGAAAAAGTTTTTCTTTGCCCTTACCGAAAGTTTTGATGAGATAAAAGCATTATCGGCACAATATAAAATAAAATAGTTATATATAAAAGGACAGTGCGGCAAAATGCTGTCCTTTTAAATTGGGACTGTTGTTAATTATGTACAATTTTAACAAAAAAATTTTGTAAAAAACGTAGAAAATGAACTTTTTTTGAAAAATAAGCATATATGCGAAAAAACTAACGGTTTATGAACACTTTGTGTGTTATAATAAAATATAGTCCATTTTCGGAATTGTGGGTTTGGGAGAGAAAAAAATGATTGTTAAATGTGGCTATAAACAGGAAAACTTCTGTAACTGCTGGAAAAAGACAATAAAAGAAGTCGAAGAAGAGTCGGGAGAAAAATGTTGTGATACATGCCATCAGGCGGTTGCAGTATATACAGAAAAAGATAAGGTTAAACTACTTTATAAGGCATTGAGTTCGGCTAATAAAGAAAAATCTGCATATAATGTGATGTATATGCGAGGTATATACGGCCATGCCTGTGCCATGAAGAATGATTTTGATGACCTGTACTATAAAGGATATAACCTGTGGTTGGTATTGCATAAAAAATATAAGTACGTTAATCACGGAGATATAATGACAGCCTATGCATGTATGCAGCAAATGCGAATGAAAATACCCAAAAGGCTTCACAGAGAAATCCGAAGGATTAAGAAGAATTGTGAAAAATATGAAGACTATTTATTTTGGAGTTGAATCAAAAATACATTAGGAACACTTTTCCGAAAAGGGATAAAATATAAGTAATATTTCGGAAATGTTTTATTGTGTTATTCCAAAAAAAGGAGTTGACAGCTTATGCCAAACAGTATATTTAAAGGAAAACGAATGGGCACACGGCATAGCTATGTCCTTTTTACAAGTGAACTATGTGTAATTTCAGCGTACTCTGCGGGACGACTATGTCTTTAAGAGTGCGCTTTTTTAAGCGTTTTAGTCAAATGATTTGAAAACGGAAGGGAGAATAAGTATGAAAGCAGACAAAATTATTAAAAACGCAAAAATCTTTACATCGGACAGGAAAAATTTAAAAGCGACCGCACTTGCAGTGAAAGACGGTAAATTTGTTTATGTTGGTGACGAGTCGGGTCTTTCCGATTATGAGGGCGAAGTTACGGACCTTGGCGGAAAGTTTATTATGCCTGCTGTTATCGACAGCCACGTTCACGTTACAACGGGTGTCGGATTTGCCTATATGGATATGGGCGAGTACATTATGTGCAGCAGCAAAAAAGAAGCGCTGGACTTTATGACGGAATATGTCAAAAACAATCCCGGGAAAGAACGTTACAGATTTGTTTTGGAGAGAAAATTCCTGCAAGGCGATGACCTGGTAAAGGAAGAACTTGATGCTGCCTGTCCCGATGCGGAACTGCTGATACTGGAGGGAGAGGGTCACAGCGTTTGGGTAAACTCAAAAATACTTGAAAAACACGGCATTACCGACGATACACCCGACCCCGTGCCTGAACTTAGTTATTATGTACGCAAAGACGGACATATAACGGGCAATGCGTTTGAGTCTTCGGGCTGGCACCTTCTTTTTGACGGCTTATCGGGGATTACCGACGAGCAGATAGATGCACAGCTTGAACGCTGGATAGATTATTCCGTAAAAGCGGGCGTATGCGCCGTATTTGATGCGGGCTATCCCGAGGGCGAGGAACTTCACGAACGAATTTACGGACGCTTGTGCGAGATGGACAAACAGGGAAAACTGCCCGTTTACATTGACGGAAGCTATGCGCTTACTCACCCTAAAAAAGTTAAAGAAGTAGTGGACAACGTAAAGCGTTTCAGAGAAAAATTCAACACAAAACATTTGAAGGTACATACATTTAAGGTATTTATGGACGGTACTTTAAGGATAGAGACTGCCGCACAGGTAACACCGTATACAGATACCAACAAGACAGGTGCTACCACCTTAAACAAAGACGAGGTTGCGGAGGTTATGAAGGTACTTAACGATGAGGGACTGGATTTTCACGCACATACCGTTGGCGAACTCGCATCGCGTACCGTGCTTGACGGCGTGGAACAGGTGAAAAAGGAACTTGGCGATGACTTCCGCGTGAAAGTTACCTGCGCACATCTTGAAATTCAGGACGATGCCGATTTAGACCGCTTTGCAAAACTCGGTGTCAATGCCAATTACACACCGTGGTGGCACTCGGGCTGTATGGGCGGCGAACCATATAAATTATGGTGCAGCCTGCTTGGTGAAAAACGTGCAAATAATATGTACCGCAGCAAAACGGTTTGGAACACGGGTGCAAACGTGACCTGGTCAAGCGATAATATCACCTACGGCGATTTTGTGCCTTGGAGTCCTTATCTTGGTATGGAAGTGGG
>CAMNCZ010000187.1 GCA_946534775.1 uncultured Eubacteriaceae bacterium | reverse complement strand
GCCGCCTTGAAATTTTCATTGTCCACATCAAAATCAACGTTTTTTATGCCCATCCACGCGGCTATATACCGCGGATGTCTTACGCCGATACAAAGGCTGTCGGGTGTTGCCGCCAGCATAGTATCAAGCGCTTTTGTCACATTTTCTTCCGTGCAGCAGGTACTTGAATGCATCTCGCCCCAAGGCCCGAACATACCAAGCTCAATATAGCTTATGGCATCCGAATGTTCGGTATACACCTTTCCTATCTGCTTTATATGGTTCAAAAGCGTATCCATATCGGGCTCTGCGTTTGCCTGATCCCCGAAATTTTTTGCATAGCAAAACCGCACTACCGCCGTATGTCCGCGTTTTTTGATATTATCGAGTGTATCGCCGACCGCTTTCAAGGCATCATCACTTATCGGGCGGCTTTGACCGTGAGTATTACTGCTGCTGTCTGTTACCGCATTTGAGGAAAACTCCGCAATATCAAACCTGAGATGTACTAAATTTGTATTATAATCCCTTGCCGTATTTCCGCTTTCCGTCAAACTTATCGGCAATGTACGGTAAAAACCCCTGTCGGGATTGTCTATCGTTTTAAGGCTGTCCTTATAATCCATATCCTGCACACATTCCGATGCAAAACACACTGCAGGCTGCGCCGCAGCCAACATAACCGCCGCAACAAGCGCCGCCGCGCGCATTATAATTTTCATTTGTCATTGTCCTTTCTGTGTATCTCGATCGACATTGCCGATATGTTCTTTTTTTCCGACTCTTCTTTTTGACGTACTTTCAGCTTTCTAAGCTTCCATTGTTCTATTCGTTCCTCAGGCGAAAGCTCTGTATCAACTTTTTCAAAAAACTCCGCCGTATACTCGCCGCTTATTTTAAAAACTATCGACAATGCTTCCCATTTTTTGCCGTGTTCAAGATATTTTTCGTACAGCCTTTTTACCGCATCCACAAGATTTTCTTTCCTTATCTCATACATTTTGCCGCCGACAAGGTTTCTTTGCTCGGCCTTTGCCCTGCCGCGCTTACTCCCCTCCGATGTATAAACAAGCTGAAAAGAGACCCCGTTTTCCAATACTTCCGCATAAAGCGCTGTTTTTGACCAGTCCGACGGGATAAGTTCCGCCGCACATTCAAGTATATCACGGATATATTCGTTTATTTCGTCTTTTTTATCCTCGCTTTCCCTGCTTTTGGGTATAAGCGGTTTACCATCGGGGCCTTTTATGTATATCTGCATTAAAACTTCTTCTCCTTAAATAATTATTCCATTATATTTTAACATTTATTCTCCGTTATGGCAACACAAAAAAACTGCCGCAGTTGCCCGCAGCAGTTTAAATAAATTATTTTTTCTTTTTGCTGAAAAGTCCCTTGTGTTCTTCCTTTTTGGGTTCGGCATCGGGGTTTTTGAAATTTCTTAAAATTTCCTTCTGTTTTTCGGTAAGTTTTGTAGGTATGCTTACTTTGAAGGTAAGTATCATATTGCCGCGTTCTTTGTTGTTGCGCACATTCCATACGCCCTTATTTCTTAAAATAACCTTGCTTTCGGGCTGAGTTCCCGCCTTTACGCCGTAGATCTCGTTACCCTCGAGTGTGGGAATGGTTATGTTGTCGCCCAACGCGGCCTGTATCATATCTATGTTCACATCAAGCAGGATATCATTGCCGCTGCGCACAAACTGTTTGTGCGGCATAACCCTTATCTCGATATAAAGATCACCCGGCTGACCGCCGTTTATACCCGCTTCGCCAAGGCCCGCCTTTCTGATGCTCTGGCCGTGATTTATACCCTTGGGTACATCGACCTTTACCCTTTTTGTTACCCTTAAACGGCCCTGACCACCGCATTTCGGGCATTTTTCTTTAATTATTTTGCCCTTGCCGCCGCAGGCCGAACACGTTGTTACCGAACGCATTGCGCCGAATGCCGTCTGTCTCATAACACTTTCCTGTCCCGAACCGTGGCATCGTGAACAGGTTTCCGCATTTGTGCCGGGTTTTGCGCCCGAACCGTGACACTGGTCGCAGTTGTCCGTAACGGTGATATTTATTTCCTTTGAACAGCCAAATACAGCCTCTTCAAAACTGAGTGTAAGGCTTACCTGAATATCACTGCCGTTCACGGGGCCGTTACGACGCCTGCTGCTGCCGCCGCCGAATACATCACCGAAACCTCCGAAGAAACTTTCAAAGATGTCGCCCATATCAACACCGCCGCTGAAGCCGCCGAAACCTCCGCCGCTTTCCATACCGCCCTGTTCAAAGGCAGCGTGGCCGTACTGGTCGTATGCCGCACGTTTCTGCGAGTCGCTTAATACTTCGTAAGCCTCGCCCACTTCCTTGAATTTTTCTTCCGCTTCTTTATCGCCCGGATTGGCATCGGGATGATATTTTTTGGCTAATTTTCTGTATGCTTTTTTTATCTCGTTTTCGTCTGCGCTCTTGCTGACACCGAGAACTTCGTAATAATCACGTTTAGCCAATTATTTCACCTACTTAATCAAAATTTAAACTTGTTGAAGAGGGGACATTTCGCCCCCTCTGTCATTATCAGCCGTCAATTATCTCGTCATCTGCACCGCTGCCTGCATTGCCGCCCATCTGACTGGGGTCAATACCTGCTGCCTGTGCTGCCTGGTACATCTTTGTTGTATAATCCTGTACCGTCTTGTTAAGTGTTTCGCAAGCTGTTTTAAGTGTCTGAACATCATTTTCGTTCATTGTTTCAGCAACAAGACCCTCGTTCACTTTCTTTAATGCGTCAAGTTCGCCCTCGATCTTTGTTTTTTCATCTGCGGGCAGTTTGTCGCCAAGGTCTGTTATAAGTTTTTCTGTCTGGAAGATAAGACTGTCTGCATCGTTCTTTGCATCAACTGCTTCTTTACGCTTCTTATCCTGTTCTGCGTAACGTTCCGCATCCTTTACGGCCTTGTCTATTTCCTCGTCGCTGAGGTTTGTGCTGGAAGTAATTGTAATATTCTGTTCCTTGCCTGTGCCAAGGTCCTTTGCGCTTACCTTTGTGATACCGTTTGCATCTATATCAAAGCTTACTTCGATCTGAGGTATGCCTCTGGGAGCGGGAGCGATGCCGTCAAGACGGAACATACCAAGGCTCTTATTATCCCTTGCAAGCGGTCTTTCACCCTGTACAATGTTGATATCAACAGCAGTCTGATTATCTGCATAAGTTGAGAATATCTGCTTTTTGTTTGTAGGTATTGTTGTGTTTCTGGGGATAAGAACAGTAGATACGCCGCCTGCGGTTTCAATGCCAAGTGAAAGCGGTGTTACATCAAGCAGAAGGATGTCGTTTGCGCCGCCTTCGCCCGAGAGCTTGCCGCCCTGGATAGATGCGCCGATAGCAACACATTCGTCGGGGTTGATGCCCTTGAAAGGTTCTTTACCCGTAATTTTCTTAACCTCATTCTGTACAGCAGGAATTCTTGTTGAACCGCCTACAAGAAGGACTTTGTCTATCTCGCTTGCGGAAAGGTCAGCATCTTTTAAAGCAGTCTGAACGGGACCAATGGTTCTTGCAACAAGGTCTGCCGTAAGTTCGTCAAATTTAGCGCGTGTAAGCGTTACATCAAGATGCTTGGGGCCGTCTGTACCAACTGTAAAGTAAGGAATGTTGATATTTGTTGTTGTCGCTGTCGAAAGTTCTTTTTTAGCTTTCTCGGCAGCTTCTTTAAGTCTCTGCATAGCAAGCTTGTCGCCCGATACATCGATACCCTCTTTTGCCTTGAATTCTTTTACAAGGTAATCCATAATTTTCTGGTCGAAATCATCACCGCCAAGGTGTGTATCGCCGCTTGTTGAAAGAACTTCGATAACACCGTCGCCGATATCGATGATAGAAACATCGAATGTACCGCCGCCCAGGTCGTATACAAGTATCTTCTGCTCGTTTTCATTATCAAGGCCGTAAGCAAGTGCTGCGGAAGTAGGCTCATTGATGATACGCTTTACATCAAGGCCTGCAATTTTACCTGCGTCTTTCGTTGCCTGACGCTGGCTGTCGTTAAAGTAAGCGGGAACAGCGATAACA
>CAMNCZ010000186.1 GCA_946534775.1 uncultured Eubacteriaceae bacterium | reverse complement strand
ATATGCAAAAAATGAATATCCCCGATATGCAGGCAAAATTTCCGTGCAATATAAGAATTGGTGTTATCGATTCGGGTGTCAATCTCGATCACGAAGATTTGCAGGGTGCTAAAATCTTACAGGGATACAATTATCTTACAAACAGCACAAATGTCAAAGATACTATGAATCACGGAACAAGGGTGACTTCGATACTGGCTGCGGTAAACGACAACAGTATAGGCATTGCAGGTATCGTGCCCGAAGCGGAGATAGTGCCGCTGGTTGCGATAAGCAGTGATGCGGGAAGTACCGTGTCACTTATTAAAGCTATTAACGGTGCTGTAAACGATTATAACTGCAAGGTGATAAATATAAGTCTCGGCGCCGAGGAATACAGTGCAATGCTTGAAAAAACCATAAATGAGGCGGCGGAAAAGGGCGTTATCTTTATATGTGCTGCGGGAAATGAAGGCAGTGAGAAACCGACTTACCCCGCTTATCTTGAAAATACAGTTTCGGTAGGTGCGGTAACGGGTGCTATGCAGCTTACATCTTACACCAGACGAAGCGGCGGTATTGATGTTGCGGTACCTTATGAGTCCTCTTATCTGCCAAATTCAAGCGGCGGTTATACAAAGGCGGGCGGTACATCATTCTGCGCGCCCGTAGTTACTGCGGTAACGGCAATGATAATTGCAAACTATCCAAATAAAAATGTAAACGATATCAAAAATATTTATAAGGCCGTTACGGCGGATATATGTGAAAGCGGCAGGGACAACAGCGGCTACGGTGTGCCGATGTGTAATGATATGCAAAAATTTCTTGACGATAAAAACAGTGTTTATATATCGCCGTTTATTGACGGTAACACAGTAAATATAAAGCTTTTTGCACAAAAAGATGTGTACGGCCTTATGCTTATCAAAGCCGTTTTTAATGACAGCGTTCTTGTGAGATACGAAACCGAAAAAGTCAGTTTTGACAGCGAGGATATGTATTATTCAACAACTCAGCTTGCAAATGGTGAAAGCCTTAAGCTTTTTGTTTGGGACAGTTTTGAAAGTCAGAAAAATTATTCATCTGTCAGATAAAAACTATTGATTTATTTTAAAAAATGTATTAAAATACTATTGGTCGATATATTTTTTATCAATTAAAGATAAATAATTTAAAGACAAAACATTCCCATAAATATAAAATAAAACGGGAATGTTTAATTTAAAAATGAAAATGCGCCGCTTTATGTGTCGGATTTTCAAAAGGAGGAATATCAATGAAAAAAATATTGGCGGCAGCAGCGCTTATTTCACTGTTTTCTGCGGTAAGCGTTTATGCGGGCAGCACCGAACTTAAAATCGTAACCCCTTCGGGCAGCGTACAGCAGGGCGATACATTTGAGGTGGAGATAGATGTTGTCAGCAACACGGGCTTTACAAGCTTTGACGGTCTGGTAGAGTACGACCCAAGTATAATAAGGCTTGTAGGTGCGGGAACGACAGCGGATGATACGCTTTATTACGGTGACGAAGATGATAAGCAAAGGTTTATAACCGCCGCTTTTATCAATTCTATGGTAAATCAGATACCGTCGGAGGGCGACTCGTTCTATGACGGCAGGGCAAACAGCAAGGATACGGAAGCTGCGATAGGTGCCGTAAAGTTGGCAAATTATGTAAGTATGCCCGATTCAAACAACAAACTTTCACAGATAACGGGTACGGGTACACTCTGCACACTTAAATTTGAGGCAGTGGGCAGCGGTACAACACCTATCGAAATTAAAAACACTCTGTTTTCAAACCCCGAACCTGTAGACAGATGGCATTCGGATGCATCTGCAAGCCTTACGGTATCCGCAAACGGTTCTTCAAAGAGTGAAGCAACAACGGAAAAAGCAACCGAAACAACAACATCGTCTTCAAGCAAAAGTTCAAGCGGCGGCTCATCGGGCGGCGGCGGTGGCGGCAGTTCCTCAAGAAAGGTATCGACGACTACCGAAGCAACAACGGAATCAACTACCGAAACCGAGACAAAAGACGGCGTTGTAATTGAAGAAACGGTTGAAGCTACTTCTCAGGAAGCTCCCGCTGTAAACAATACCGTGAAATTCAACGACCTTTCAAGTGTTTCGTGGGCAGAAAGCTATATCAACGACCTTGCGTCAAAGGGCATTGTAAACGGTTATAACGATGGTACATTCAAGCCAAATGCAGCAGTCAAAAGATGTGATTTTGTAGTAATGCTTGCTAAGGCGCTTGATCTCCCCGCAGGCAGCGACAATTTCAGCGATGTTTCCGCAGATGCTTATTATGCATCGGCAGTAAGTGCTGCAAAAGCGGCTAAAATAGTAAACGGCAATACAGACGGCACATTTGCACCCGATAGTCTTATTACACGTCAGGATATGATGGTAATTGCAAAGGGCGCACTTGAATATGCAGGTGTTGAATTGACATTTGACGAGTCTGTACTTGACAGCTTTACCGATAATGCGCAGATAAGCGGCTACGCAAGAAACAGCGTTGCGGCTATGGTATCGGCAGGTATTGTAAACGGTACGGGCAGTAATGTAGAACCTAAGGGCAATACAACACGCGCGCAGTCAGCTGTAATTATCAGCAAAATTTGTGAAAAAATTTCAAAATAATTTATAAAGCAAACAAAAAAGACGAGTTGACCGACTCGTCTTTTTTGTTTAGTCAATTTTTTTGTCCCTTTGAATTACTGTTATCCAATAAACATCTGTACCCAGTACGGGCTGCCGTTATTGTAAACATAGCCTACTCCAAGCTGTGTAAAATTGCGGTTTAATATATTTGCACGGTGGCCCGAAGAGTTCATCCAGGCATTCATAACGGCCTGAGGTGTTTTTTGACCTTTGGCGATGTTTTCGCCTGCGGTGCGGTAGCTTATGCCAAAACTTTTCATCATATCAAACGGCGAACCGTAAGTGGGAGAAGTATGTGAAAAATAATTTCTGTTTTTCATATCCTCGGCTTTTGCCTGCGCGGTGCGCGAAAGGTTAGTATTAAGTGTAAGCGGCGAAAGGCCGTTTGCGGCGCGTTCGCTGTTTACCAGGCTTAATATCTGTTGTGCATACTGCATATCGGCATTTGAGATATTTGTATTTTGTGTTTTCGCTATGGTTTGTGTGGTTTGTTCTGAGGGCTTTTCGGTGACGGTGATCTTTGACGGAGAAGAGTAGGTTTTGCCGGTTGAAGAGTAGGTATATTTGTAGTTGTATGTGCCGTTATTTTTTGTGCTTGTGCCCAGTGTGTAGTATGTGCCTGTTTTGCTGTTGTATACCCTGATATATGTATCGGCATAAACATTTGTCGTCATAAGCATTACACCTAAAATAAATAGCATTTTTTTCATAAATGTCAGCTCCTTTTATATATTTTTTTCCTTTGGTGTAATACTATTGTAATATATTTTTAACAGAAAATAAATGCAAAATATATGGCAGATAAACCTGTTTTTGGCAACAAAAAAACCGCGGTTTACGCGGTCTTTTGATTTGTTTTATTTTTCAGCTGCTTTCTTTGTTGTTTTCTTAGCAGCGGGCTTTTTGGCAGCAGTTGTTTTTTCAGCTGTTGTTTTCTTTGCAGCAGCTGCGCGAGCCTTGGGGATCTTAGCAAACACGGGCTTAACAAGTGCTATTTTTTCTTCGTAGCCTGTAAAGGGAAGTGTATCGCCTGCCTTGTTTTCAAGTGCCTTGATAAGCTCGGCGGAGTCAACAGTAACATCTATATCTTTATCGTTGTAGTCATAAGGCTGAACATCGATTTTGCCTTCGCTTACTTCTGCATAGAAGATACCCTCGCCATCGCCTGTTACGTTAAACTGTATAGCGATATGCTCGGAAACATCTTTGAATTTTGCTTTGTTTAAAAGCTTGCTTGCCTTTGCAAACATTTCTTCATAAGTCATTAAAAAAACTTCCTTTCTTATTTTAATACTTTTAATATTGTTTTTATTTTTATATACATATACATTATATAAGATTTTTCCTTAATCGTCAACATAAAAAATTATAAAAAGCCAAAAATTTTATGGCTTTTTTATAA
This sequence comes from uncultured Eubacteriaceae bacterium, assembly GCA_946534775.1. Taxonomy (GTDB): domain Bacteria; phylum Bacillota; class Clostridia; order Lachnospirales; family CAG-274; genus RGIG4310. The sequence goes on along the minus strand of CAMNCZ010000186.1, from coordinate 4 downwards.
TAAT
>CAMNCZ010000185.1 GCA_946534775.1 uncultured Eubacteriaceae bacterium | reverse complement strand
GGATATCTTTTTCGTTACAAATTTTCCTTACTTCTTCGATATAGGCTTGTTCAGCGGGATGAATACCGCCTTCACCCTGTACGGGTTCAAACAAAACTGCGACCGTTCTGTTTGTTATTGTTTCTTTTAACGATTTGATATCATTATAAACGGCGTACTTTATATGCGGAAGCATATCGCCGAAACCTTCGTGATAATGCGGCTGACCCGTTGCGGTAACGGCACCGAAAGTTCTGCCGTGGAACGAATGTTCCATAGTGATTATCTCCTGACGGCCTGTTTTTGAACCGTATTTACGCGCAAGTTTCAAAGCGGCTTCTATGCTTTCAGCACCGCTGTTGCAGTAAAATACTTTATCCAGAGAGCCTGCTTCGACAAGTTTTTCCGCAAGTTCGGTCTGAGGCTTGGTATAGTATAAATTGGAAATATGTATCATTTTTGCCGCTTGTTTGGATATGGCATCAACAAGAGGCTTATAATTATGACCTAAGCTGTTTACCGCAATACCCGCAACAAAATCAAGATACTTTTTGCCGTCTTCATCATATACATACATACCGTCGCCGTGTGTAAAAGCAAGCGGGAAACGATTATATGTATGCATTACATACTTTTCGCCTTTTTCAAATGTATTCATTTTATATCATCCTTTCCGAAAAAATTATCCTTCTATCAATGTGCCGCAGCCTCGTTTTGTGAATATTTCAAGTATCAGACAATGCGGTATACGTCCGTCAAGAATATGCACATTTCCGACACCTGCTTCAACACCCGCTATACAGCACTGTACTTTAGGTATCATACCGCCCGAGATAACGCCGCTGTCTATCATACCCTTAACTTCATCAACGTGCGCTACGGATATAACGCTGTTCGGGTCGTTTACATCTTCCATAATACCTGCAACGTCGGTTATAAACACCAGTTTTTCGGCATTTAACGCACCTGCTACCGCAACAGCCGCATAATCGGCATTTACATTATATGCTGTACCGTTTTCATCAACACCTATAGATGAGATAACGGGAACAAAATCATTGTCCAAAAGCGTTCTGACAAGGCCCGTATTTACCTCCGTCACCTCTCCTACAAGGCCGAGATCGAGGCCGTTTGGCATAGCCTTTCTTACCTGCATAAAGTTTGCGTCTTTGCCGCAGATACCTACAGCGTTTATGCCGTGCATACAAAGTTCGGTAGCAAGGTCTTTGTTCAGTTTACCCGCAAGGACCTGCTGCACAACATCCATAGTTTCCTCATCGGTAACTCTTAATCCGTCTTTAAATTCGGGCTTTTTACCAATTTTTTCGAGCGCTTTGTTTATATCCTTGCCTCCGCCGTGTACAAGCACCGGCTTAAAGCCGACATATTTCATAAGCGCGATGTCTTTAATTACGGTGCTTTTGATCTCCTCGTTTATAAGGGCTGCACCGCCGTATTTTATAACCACCGTTATTCCCGAAAATTCTTTGATATAGGGCAATGCCTCGGTCAGCACTTCAGCCTTGCTTATAATGTCCTGCATATTCATTTTTCTACCTCCGGATCATTTTTTTATAATTTTTGTTTCGATCGATTTATTTGAAATATCGTCTTTAACTATCGTATAACCGTAATAGCCCCACGCGATAAGATAAATTGCCGCAGTCACGGCATTAAAGCGCGTTGGCTGACTTGCAAGATAACTGCCGTAAGACATAGTACTCAGCAACACCGATACGACTGCAAATTTGGCATATTTTACATTTATACACGAAAGAGTGACCAGCATAATATCCAGCGTAAAAGCATATCTGTCGTGCATATTAGGCATAAACATTATTGCAGTCCATATAAACCAAGCAGCTGTGTTTAGCTTTCTTTCGCCGCTGTCAAGTTTTTTATACCCATACATTATCGTATAAGCGCCTATACCTATGATCGTTATTGCCAAAAACGAAGCTATTGAACCGAAACGATTATAGTCATCATTGAACAAAAGCCAAAACGACGGGAAATTGTTGTACATCTGAATATTGTCTTTTGCCTGTGCAAAATAAATATTGAATGCATCAAATATGTTTCTGCCCGATAAATACGCTATAATGCCCGAAGCCCAGAACGTGAGCACACCGATAAGCAATTTTACGATACTGAATTTCTTTTCGGCTATCCAACAGCACAATATAAACGGCAGCATAAATATCGACTGAAATTTAAATGCAAACGCAAAGCCGTAAGCAACAAATGCAGATTTATATTTTTCTTTATACATAAGCAACACGGTAAGTATAAGAAAAAATGAATAAATGCTGTCACACTGCGCCCAATAAGCGCCGTTTATAATACTTGTGGGCATCATAAGAACTGCCGCATAAACAATATTGTACTTGTTTTTAAAACGTTTTTCGCCGACTATGGCTGCTGCAAACTCCGCTGCCGCAACGGCGCAGCAAAAATCAAAAATACACGAAAATACTTTGTACTGATACAGACAATCCGTATCGATATATGTCATAAATGCGATTATCGTCTGATATAATAAACCGTAATTGCCTATTTGTTTATCAAGCGCCGCAAGGCCGCCTGCGTTTTTTATTTCTTCATACCACGGTTTCAAAAAATATACGAAATCCATACTTTGACATTCTCTGCCCGCAAAACGCACAAAAAACGCCATAAAAGTGATTATGATAAAAAACAATACATCTTTATATCGGTGTAGGCTGATTATAAAGTCTTTTTCAAAACTGTTCATTTTTATTTTCCTTATTTGATTTTTTATTTGGTTTTTTTTATGACCTGTAGTCACCGTTTATTTTTACATAATCGTAAGTCAGGTCGCAGCCCCAGGCCGTTGCCTTCGCACTGCCCTCTTTCAGTATTATATCTATATAGATATTGTGCTCCGAAAGTATTTTTGCGGCAAGATCTTCGTCAAAAACAATGGGAGTACCGTTATCCATAAGATTGATCTCACCTTTGGCACTGCGGAAATTAATGGTAACACCCATTGGGTCAAATTTACCGCCCGAGTAGCCCATTGCACAAAGCACCCTGCCCCAGTTTGCATCCTCGCCGAAAAGCGCACATTTCAAAAGATTTGAGCTTGTGACCGACTGCGCTATAAGCCTTGCGCTGTTCTCGTCGCCGCAGCCCGTAACATTTACTTCCATAAGTTTTGTTGCACCTTCGCCGTCATCTGCACACATTACGGCAAGCGTTTTATTTATATAGAAAAGAGCCTCGACAAATTTGTTGTATTCCTCGTTTTCTTCATTAATAACGGGGTTTTCCGCCATACCGTTGGCAATTACCAACACTGTATCGTTTGTTGAAGTATCGCCGTCAACACTTATCATATTGAAAGTATCTATAACGCAGCTTTTCAGTGCCTTGTCAAGCAAGGTTTTCTCTATGGCGCAGTCTGTTGTGATAAAGCAAAGCATAGTGGCCATATTGGGATTTATCATACCCGAACCCTTTGCCATACCTGCAACAGTGACTTTTTTGCCGCCTATCTCGATCTCGGCAGCTGCCGTTTTTGGATGAGTATCGGTCGTCATTATAGCCTGACTTGCACTTTCGCCGCCTGAAAAGTCATTGCTTATCGCACTAAAAGTTTTATCGACACCGGGCAGGATCTTATTCATATCAAGGTTTACACCTATAACGCCCGTTGAACATACAAGCACATTTTCCGCCTTAACACCTATATGTTTCGCAAGCCTTGCCGCGGTATCTTCGGCATCTTTCATACCCTGTGTACCCGTGCAGGCATTTGCATTGCCGCTGTTTGCAACAATACCTTTTATTGGATTGTTTACCTTTTCCATATCCCACATAACGGGAGCGGCCTTAACAACATTTGTTGTAAAACAGCCTGCTGCGGTGCATAATTTTTCACTGACTATGACCGCCATATCTTTTTTATCTTTTTTTAACCCTATATTACAGCCGCCTGCCGAAAAACCGATGGGCGATGTAACATTGCCGTTTATTGTTTTCATAATGATTCTCCTTTTTTATGGGTCAAGCACCCTGTAACTCGGCTTTGCCGTTTTTTGATACATAAAATTCATCGCAG
>CAMNCZ010000184.1 GCA_946534775.1 uncultured Eubacteriaceae bacterium | reverse complement strand
GAAAATATATTTTGCCCTGCGCAGGAACAGCCTTTTATCCTTTAAAAAGTAAAAGCCGAGTATCAGTCCCAAAAAGAGATCGACTAAAACGGTGCTTATGCGGTGCAGTATATAAATATGATCAAACCGTGTGTTGTTTATCTTATCATAAATACATTCGGCTATGCCAAAATAATCGTATTTATCCGTAAAGTCAGTTATATGTGTGTAAAGTTCGGAAAATTTGTTTTGGTAGTGACTAAAGGCAACGGAAATGGCATTTGTGAAGTTTGCTTTGTCGTACACGGAAATTCGGCTTATTATGCCGCAGACAGAAAAAACTGCGATTATTAGTGCGCTTAGATATATAATGCCTGTGCCGACGGAACGTTTGATATGAAATTTATCGGATAAAAAGCAGACAAGAGGGTCAAGAATATAAGCTGTGACAAGACCGAAAACGAGTATTGCGAAAACGTGGAGTATTTTTATAAGCACATCTGCGGCACTTTTGAACATAGAGCCCATATTTATAAGTATATAGGCCAGACCGTCAATAAGATATTTTATGCCGTATACCGCGGCAAAGACAGCCGCGGCATATATACAGGCATATATGATTTTTTGTTTTTGTTCAGGTTTCAACGGAAAAACCCCTTAATTGATTTTTTCGAGTATATGCAAAAGAAAATTCCATACACGCTCGATAGATGCTATTTCGGCGCGTTCGTCGGGTGTATGTATATCCAACAGGTTAGGGCCTATCGATATCATATCCATATCGGGCAGTTTTTCACCAATAAGACCGCACTCAAGGCCTGCGTGAACTGTCTCTACTACAGGGTCTTTGCCGTAAACGGCCTTGAATTCTTTTACAAAAAACTCACATAAAGGCGAGTCGGACTTGTATTCCCAGGCAGGATAATCGCCCATAGTATTTAAGGTGCCGCCGCATATTTCGGTAAGTTTTTTCAAGGCACCGAGGTGCATACCTTTAAGGCTTGCGACACTTGAACGCAGTGCGCAGATAAACTCGACACGATCCTCTCCCGTTTTCACAACACCAAGATTGTTTGAGCTTTCGGGCATACCCAGCTTTAAATTGTTTGTCTGTACACCGTTTGGACAAAGTGCGGCAAAAGCGGTAAGCCTTTTTGCAGAGTCACTGTCAAAAACAAATTTTGTTTCACACGGCTGTATGCTTACGGAAAGAGTGTCTTTGCCGTCAAGTTCGTTTAAAAATGTTTTTTCGGCAGCTTTTGCAAGTTCCGCCAATTCGTCTGCGGGAACGGAGGTCGTGATGATCATTTCGGCATACCGCGGTATAGCATTGTCTTTTGCGCCGCCTTGTACAAAGGCAAGTTCAAGATCGTCAATGTTTGATCTTAATATATCATAAAGCCTGAAAATAAGTTTGTTGGCATTGCCGCGTTCCGTGTGTATCTCTATACCCGAATGACCGCCGCGAAGTCCGCTTAAAATTGCTTTATATGCTTTGTTTTTGCTTTCAACGCGCTTTATCGGTATGATAGAATGTGTTTTTACGCCGCCTGCGCATCCTACCGTAAACACGCCTTCCATTTCGGAATCTATATTTATCATACGTTTTGCCGAAATAAGTTTTGGGTCGAATGCGGCTGCACCGAGCATACCTACTTCTTCGTCGGTCGTGAAAAGCGCCTCAAGCGGAGGATGTGGTATATCGCTGCTGTCAAGCACCGCAAGTGCCATAGCCACAGCAATGCCGTCGTCCGCGCCGAGTGTTGTACCGTCTGCGTGGATATATCCGTTTTCAAATATAAGTTTGATAGGGTCTTTTGTAAAATCGTGAACTACATCTTCGCGCTTTTCGCATACCATATCAACGTGGCCTTGCAATAATACCGGGGCGAGGGCCTCTTTGCCTTTTGTACCGTCTTTTTTTATAATTACGTTGTTTGCCTCGTCACGATAAACAAGCAGGCCGCGCTGTTTTGCAAAATCGACAAGGTATTGACTTACAGCGGCTTCGTTGCCCGAACCGCGTGGTATTTTGTTTATCTGTTCAAAAAAATAAATAACGTCCTTTGATTTGAGTGTGTTTAAAAATTCGTTCATTTTGCTTACCTCGCTTTTATTTTGGCTTTTATTAAAAATATTATTCCATAAAAATATTAATAAAAAATATTAATAAAAAATATTATTCTGTATTCCAGTTTATTTCCGAAATATTGTTTTGTTTTAAAAACTCGTTTGCGGCTTTAAAATGTCCGCAGTCCAGAAAACCCCGATATGCCGAAAGCGGGCTGGGATGTACGCTTTCAAGCACAAGGTGTTTGGGATTGGTCAAAAGTTTTTTCTTCTTTTGTGCAGGTGAGCCCCACAGCAGAAAAACAACGGGTCTGTCAAGTGCATCTACCTGCTTTATGATCGAATCGGTGAAGGTCTCCCAGCCTTTGCTTTTGTGGGAGTTTGCTTTGCCGCTTTCAACCGTAAGTACGGTGTTGAGCATAAGCACACCCTGTTTTGCCCAGCTTGTCAGATCGCCGTGAGAGGGTGGGGGAAAACCGTAATCGTTATATATCGCTTTGAAAATATTGTTGAGTGACGGCGGTATTTTTTCGCCTTTTGGTACAGAAAAACAAAGTCCCATAGCAGCGCCGGGCGTGTGGTAGGGGTCCTGCCCCAAAATCACACATTTTACGCTGTCAAGCGGTGTTGTTTCCAATGCGTTGAAAATTTTTTCGTAAGGCGGAAAAATCGTTTTTTGTCTGTACTCGTTTTCGACAAAATCGCATAATTCGGTAAAATACGGCTTTTGCATTTCGTCATCAAGCGCAGATACCCAGGTTTTTTCGTTTATTTTAAGCATATTTATTTCCTTCGTGTTTTGTTATATTGCCCTGCTTTTGTACGGCCTAAAACGATTATAACACAAATATGTTTTTTTGTAAATTGTATGTTTCAATATATGAATATATTTATTTACAGATTATTCATATTTGTATTTATTTTGTAAAAATATTTTAATACTATTGACATAATCGACCAAAAATGATAGAATTTAATTATAAAACTAAAGCGAAGGGAGTTCATTAATTATGAATGAAGTTTTACAAAAATTAAGCGCAATAGGTATTGTTCCCGTTGTTGTTATCAACGATGTTGAAAAGGCTGTTCCTTTAGCAAAGGCACTTGTAGCAGGCGGTATCCCCTGTGCAGAGGTTACTTTCCGTACAGCTGCCGCAGAGGAATCTATCAGAAGAATGGCTCAGGAAGTTCCCGAACTTATCGTGGGCGCAGGTACGGTTCTTACAAAAGAACAGGCTGATAAAGCTATCGCAGCAGGTTCCAAGTTCCTTGTAAGCCCCGGTCTCGATCCCGAACTGGTTGCTTACTGCAACGAAAAAGGTTATCTCATCACACCCGGTACTTGCAACCCCAGCGACCTTAACCACGCTGTTAAGCTTGGTCTTGAAGTTGTTAAGTTCTTCCCTGCAGAAGCAGCAGGCGGCCTTAATATGATCAAGAGTATGGCAGCTGCTTATACAGGCCTTAAATTTATGCCTACAGGCGGTATCAATGCAAACAACCTTAACGATTACCTTTCTTATGAAAAGATCATCTGCTGCGGCGGCAGCTGGATGGTAAAGGGTTCTCTTATCGACGCAGGCGAATTTGACAAGATCATTGATCTCTGTAAGGAAGCTGTTGCATCTATGCTTGGCTTTGAATTTGCTCACGTTGGTATCAATACGGAGAACGAAGAAGCTGCTCTTGCAGTTGCCGAAAAGTTCAGCAAGCTTTTCAACTTCCCGATCAAGAACGGCAACTCCGCTGTATTTGCAGGCACAGGCATCGAAGTAAGAAAGCAGATGTTCCTTGGCAAGAACGGCCATATCGCTATCAGAACAAAATATCTTGACAGAGCTATTTGCTATCTTGAAGCAACAGGCGTTGAGTTCGATCACGACACAGCAGTTGTTAAGAACGGCAAGACCACATCTATCTACTTAAAAGAACAGATAGGCGATTTCGCAGTACATTTAGTACAGGCTTAATTGAATACCAAATAAAAATACTCCCGTTTCGGCGGGAGTTTTTTTG
>CAMNCZ010000183.1 GCA_946534775.1 uncultured Eubacteriaceae bacterium | reverse complement strand
TTACAGGCTTGCAAGTGACGCCAAAGGCGGCGCGCAGACAAGACTGCAATTGGCGGAAAACCTGTTTTTCGCCACGAAGTTGTCGCCACGCGACAACAAGCATAAATGACAATTTAATTTTTGCTTGACTATATGCGAAAATTGTAATAAAATAATTTTTGATTAATTGATTTTGAACATAAACGGAGGAAGAAAATGCGTTTGGTTGTAAAGGTAGGCAGTTCCACGCTGACTCACAAAACAGGTATGCTTAATATACGACTTGTCGAGAAATTATGCAAAGTGCTTTCGGATGTACGAAACAGCGGGCACGAAGTTGTGCTTGTATCGTCGGGTGCCGTAGCTATGGGTGTAGGCAAACTTAATTTGCGCGAAAAGCCATCGGATAACCCCACAAAACAGGCAGCCGCAGCTGTCGGCCAGTGCGAACTGATGTACACTTACGACAAGCTTTTCGGCGAATTTAACCACACGGTGGCGCAGGTGCTTTTAACGGGCAATGATGTAACGGGCAAGAACCGCAGAAATATCGAAAACACTCTCAATCGTCTGCTTGAACTCGGCACGGTGCCCATCATAAACGAAAACGACACTGTCAGCCTTGACGAGATGGAACAGCTTAACGCGCTGGGTGACAACGACACGCTTGCAGCCGTTGTTGCGACCTGTATAAACGCCGATTTGTTGGTGCTTTTAAGCGATATTGACGGTATGTACACGGCAGACCCGCGCAGCAATCCCGATGCAAAGCTTATACACCGCATACCGCAGCTTACCGAAGAACTTTTGGCTCGCGCGGGCGGCAGCGGCACATCACAGGGTACGGGCGGTATGAAGACCAAGCTGAACGCCGCAAGGATCGCGGGCGGCAGCGGTATAGATATGGTAATTGCAAACGGCGACCACCCCGAAAATCTTTATGATATAATCGACGGAAAAAATGTCGGTACATATTTTGAAAGCCATAAATAACAGCAAAAAAGCTGTCGCACAAATGCGGCAGCCTTTTTTTGTCAGTGACAGCTGCTTGATGTGTCGCTGTCACTGCTTGATGTTGAATTTTTATCCTTGTTGATGTCTGCGTTAAGTTCGTTCGCAAACTCGGCTCTGTCGGCCTTTGAACTCTTTTTTCGGTTGGTTTTTGTATCCATAATATGTCCTCCGATAAAATATTTTCAAGGTTTTGACCTTGTAACACTATTGTTGCCGCATATCGAAAAATTATACATTCATTTTTGATAAAAAAAATATTTAAAATTGCTTGCTAAAATCGGCTTTTAGATATATAATGAATATAAGTATGTATCACAAAACAAGGAGAAGGAAATGGAAGATAATACAAATAAAACGGTTATTCATCTTGCGGGTGATTCCCTTGTGCAGGGATACAAACCCGAAGAGTTTATCGGCGGTTGGGGACAGTACCTGCCGTGGTTTTTCGACAGTGACAAAGTAGAGATAAAAAATTACGCAAAAGGCGGCAGAAGTTCGCGGTCTTTCATCAACGAGGGACGTCTGGAACAGATAAAGCGCGAGTTAAAAAAAGGCGATTATCTTTTTATACATTTTTGCCATAACGATGATGCGACCAAGAAAAAGGACACACTGCACAACCGTTTGACACCGCTTGGAAATCCCGACGAAACGGGCAGATTTCCCGTGGTAAAGGGCGAGGCGGTACCTACGGACCTTATGCCCGCGGAGTTTTTTCTGGAACTTGCAAAAAAAAGCAGGTATCTTGAACGTTCGACTGTTGAAAATGCGTTCGACGCTTTAAGCCAGTACGGAGATTACTATTTTCCGTATTCCGAAAACGGCGTTATGGGCACTTATAAATGGTTTTTACTGCAATATATACGCGCCGCACGCAATGCAAAGGCAATACCCGTGCTGATAACACCGCCGCCGCGCGCTGTTTTCAACCGCGACGATATACACATAAAAGACGGCAGCGGCCTGCACGGCGGTGACAATTTCGCTTATATCCGCGCCATACGCCAGCTGGCTAAGGAGCGCGAGGTGCTTATTCTCGATACTTTCAACGAAATGCGAAATGTCTTTGAAGCCCTCGGCAAGCGTGATGCGCATTACCTCACCTCGATAAAAAGCGGTATGCTTTCGGGCGAATGGCCTGCGGATTATGTGAGATCGGCTGATAATCCCGCAACTTTGCAGGAAGATACGCATTTAAACAAATTCGGCGCCTTTCTTATGGCCGCGCGGCTTTGCGAGGATATACTCATTTATATAACACACAATATCACCAAAAACGGCACGGAAAATTTTGCGCCGCTTAAAGATGCAATAAAGCTTGTGCCAAGCGAAAAGGTCGAACCGCCTTCACCGCTTCTGGCACGCGAGGATGTATTCAGAAAATATTTCAGATATAATGTTATGCCAAACGACAATTCGGAGGAAACACTTGAAAACATCGACACCGAAGAGATGTCGGAAGTTGACACGCAGGATATCGGACAGCAGATCTAAGGGGAGAAAAAAATGAATCAAAGTACAAAATACGCTTTGGGCGCACTTGGCATCTTTATAGCGGGCGGTATTTTTGCCACGGCGATAATATCCGTTTTCCATACACAAAACACACAAGCGACGCTTAAAGAGGACGTTTACAGATACGCGGGTGTTACGGAACCCGCAAGCGAGCCCGCAAGTGAGGCCGCTCGGCAGCAGACACAGGCTCCCGCGCAGGATACGGCAGGCGGCAAATTCGCCGTTACCGCAAGCGCAAAGGGCACACCGTGGTCGGAGGGCGATCTGACCATACAGGAGATAGAATTTGAACTGACCAACAACTCGGACACGGAAATTACCGACTGGTCGGGCGTGATAGAGTTTGACACGGAGGTAAAGGGCCTTAACAGCTGGAACGATGCCTTTGAATACGAGGGAAAAAAAGTGCTTATTTCACCCATTGAGTGGAACAAGACCGTAAAGCCCGGCGAGACCAAAAAAATAAACTTTCATCTTAAAACCGCACTGCCCGTAAATGTGGTAAGCGCAAGCGCCGCAACCAACGCAGGCGATGCGAATATGGCGCAAAAGCCCGAGGAACAGAAAGAACCGTCGGTCATAGCCACCACGGAGGACCCGTCAAAGACCCCCGTAGGCGTTCACGGCCGGCTGAGTGTTTCGGGCACAAAAATAGTTGATAAAAACGGCACGCCCGTTATTTTACAGGGTGTCAGCACACACGGTATAGCGTGGTTCCCGCAGTATGTGGATAAAGAGGGTTTCAGGACGCTTCGCGATACTATGGGCGTAAATACGATAAGGCTTGCGCTGTATTCAAGCCCGAACGAGGGCTATACGACCGCTATGCACCAAAAGGTAAGCGAGGGTGTGCAGTACGCGAAAGAACTGGGTATGTACGTTATAATCGACTGGCATATACTTGCAAACGGCAACCCCAACACCGATAAGGCGGCCGCAAAGGCATTTTTCACCGAAATGACGGGCAAGTACAAGGACTATGACAATGTTATTTACGAGATATGCAACGAGCCGAACGGCGGCGTTACCTGGGAAAACGACATAAAGCCCTACGCAGTTGAAATGATAGACCTGATAAGGTCGCAGGATGATGATGCAATAATAATCGTCGGCACGCCCACCTGGTCGCAGGATGTGGATATAGTATCAAAAAGCCCGATAACGGGGCAAAAAAATATAATGTATGCGCTGCATTTTTATTCCGCAACGCATAAACAGGACCTCAGAAACAAGCTTTCTGCCGCAGTAAATGCGGGGCTTCCCGTCTTTGTTACCGAGTTTGGCATAAGCGAGGCCAGCGGCGCGGGAACCATTGACGAAAACGAGGGTACAAACTGGATAACTTATTTAAGAAACAACGGTATAAGCTATGTCTGCTGGAACTTGTCCAACAAAGACGAGGCCTGCGCGCTTATCAAAAGCGGTGTAAGCAAAACCTCGGGCTGGACGGACAACGACCTGACGCAGGAAGGCTTATGGCTGAAAAAGACTTATACTACTAAATAAAAAGGAGAGCAAATATGTCAAAAGAAATTCCGTACAAAATTTACCTTGAAGAAAACGAGATGCCCACGCAATGGTACAAC